>NZ_BAXF01000223.1:0-3483 GCF_001310435.1 Arthrobacter sp. JCM 19049
CGCGCCCGTCCAGCCGGGGACCGGGTCGGAGGCGTCCTCCACGTGCAGCGCCATAATTTGCTGCGGCAACTGCACGTTGCCGATCGGTGCTCCGAGGGTGAGCACCGCTTGGACTTTGAACTTCTGACCAATCAGCGGGTTCTTGGCAAGGTTCACCGCGTGCACCCCGCCCTGGGAGTGGCCGCTGAAGATGATCCGGCTGCCCTCCCGTGCACCGCTTTGCCGCAGCGCCTGCAGGACCGGAGGAATATAGTTCCCGGAATCCTGGCCCAGCGAATCCAGGATTCCCCGGGCGTCAAAAGGGTTCTGCTCCCCAAGCTCGCCGTGGGTGCCCGGAAGGATCACCACGAAGGTTTCCTCACCATCCTGCAAGGTCTTGCCGACGAGGATCCGTGACTCCTGGCGCAGCACCTCGGCCTGCAGCCGGTAGTAGCCCTCCAGGCCCCCGTCCAATTCCAGGGAGGCAATGCTTCGCTGTGCCGGATGCGGATGGACTGCACTGGCAGCTGCTGATTCCCATCCAAGACGCGGGTGAGGTCTTCCAGGAATTCATCCACTTGGCGCTGGTGCGGGTCGGGTTGATTGAACGGGTCAAGCGGGGCCCGCAGCAGCACTCCGAGCAGTTCCAGCATCCGCTCGGTGCTGTCCCGCGGCGGGCTGCCCCGGGTGCTCCACCACTCGCCGACGAATTCGGTGATGGTGCGCGGTGAACTCAGCAGCGCCAGCAGGGTGACAACCCGGTGCTCCGCGGCCCGGGCGTTGTCCATCGCCTGCCCCACCCTTGTCCCCAATTCCCCGGCATTGCCTGGGCGTCGTTGGCGGCAGCCGTGCCCTGCTGCACCAGCTCGGCCAGCTGGGTCAGATGCACCAGCGGTGGGGCCAGTCCGGCCTGGGCCGCAGTGAGCCTGGCCTCGGCGGCGCTGAGCAGGATCCTGCCCTGGGTGGAGGCCAGCAGCTGCTTCACCCGGTGCAGTGCCTCGGCGGCGCGGGCACAGCCGTGTGCGGCGGCCGCGTAATCCTTTTCGCTGTAATTGATCTCATAGCCCATGGCTACGCCGCCAGCTGCAGCCGCAGGATCCGGGTCTCCAGTTCATCAAGTTCGCGGCGGGCGGCAAGGAGCTCGTCCTGGGTTTGGGTGATGTGTCCGCAAAGCCGGTTGATCTCCGCCGCAAGCTCGCCGCTGCGCCGGATGAAAGCCTGCCCGGTCTCGGTGTGCCATGTCAGGGCATGGATTGCCGTTAATTCCCGGATCGCCAAATCAGCGGCTTCCCGGGCTTCGGCCAGGGCGGCCCCCACCGAATCCAATGTTGCGTTGAACATTGCCGTGCACCTCCAGTGTGAAAGTTCTGCGGGCTTCACCTCCCGTTCTGACCCAGCATGGGTGCTGCCCGCCGTTGCGGGCGGTTCCAGCCCGCGGGTTGTGGAGGGTGTGGGGCGGCGTAAAAGATGTGCTTGGCCACAAGTGATGAAAGAATATGGGCATGTCTGAGAATGCGCGCACTTCCCTTGCAAATGAACCGTTGGCACTTGGTGCTCTCGACGGCCGCTACCGTTCGGCGGTCGCCCCGCTGGTCGATTACCTCTCCGAAGCGGCCCTGAACCGCGACCGGGTCCATGTTGAGATTGAATGGCTGATCCACCTCACCGATCATTCGGTGTTGCCCGGGACCTCGCCGCTGAGCGATGAGCAGAAGACCGCGTTGCGCAAGATTGTCACCGACTTCAACGCCGACTCGGTCAAGGAACTGGCCGAGATCGAGGCAGTGACCGTGCATGACGTAAAGGCCGTGGAGTACTACATTGCCAACCGTCTGGAGGGCATCGGCATTGCTCAGCTCAAGCCCCTGGTGCACTTTGGCTGCACCAGCGAAGACATCAACAACCTCTCCTACGCGGTGGGCATCAAGGGCGGGATCGAAAACGTCTGGCTGCCCGCGGCCCGCGACCTGGTCGCCCAGCTGACCAAGATGGCCGAGGAGTCCCGCGAGGTGCCGATGCTTTCGCGCACCCACGGCCAGCCGGCCACCCCAACCACCCTGGGCAAGGAACTGGCTGTGTTGGCCTGGCGCCTGATCCGTCAGCTTCAGCGCATCGCCAAGACCGAGTTCCTGGGCAAGATCAACGGCGCACCGGCACCTACGCCGCCCACTACGCCTCGGTGCCCGGCGCCGACTGGCAGCAGGTGTCCAAGTCCTTCGTCGAACACCTGGGCCTGACCTGGAACCCGCTGACCACCCAGATCGAGTCGCACGACTGGCAGGCGGAACTGTACGCGGACATCGCCCGCTTCAACCGGATCCTGCACAACCTGTGCACCGACATCTGGAGCTACATCTCCATCGGCTACTTCGTGCAGATCCCGGTGGCCGGGGCCACCGGCTCCTCCACCATGCCGCACAAGGTCAACCCGATCCGCTTCGAGAACGCCGAGGCGAACCTGGAGATCTCCAACGGGGTGCTCGACACCCTGGCGGCCACCCTGGTCACCAGCCGCTGGCAGCGCGACCTGACCGATTCCTCCTCGCAGCGCAACATCGGCACCGGAGTGGGACACTCGCTGCTGGCCATCTCCAATGTCGCCAAGGGCCTGGATCGCCTGGATGTTGCCGAGACCGTGCTGGCCGAGGACCTGGACCACAACTGGGAGGTGCTGGCCGAGGCCATCCAGATGGTGATGCGTGCCGAGGCCATCGCCGGGGTCCAGGGCATGGACAACCCGTACGAGCGGCTGAAGGACCTGACCCGCGGACACCGCGTGGACGCCGCCCGCCTGAAGGAATTCGTGGGCGAGCTGGGGCTCTCGGCAGAGGCCGAACAGCGTCTGCAGGCGCTGACCCCGGGGACCTACAACGGGATTGCCGCCCAGCTGGTGGATCACCTGAAGTAGACCCGGCAGCAGCCGTTAAGACCCGTGGGCCGGGCGCCTGTTCTCAGGCGCCCGGCCCACGGGTTTGGTCCGGGTCTCGGCGTTCTCACGGGCCGGACCCGCGCCGCTTACCGTTCCTCGACCTCGGCCTGGAACTTGCGCGGCTCCGGCAACGGCAGCGCCCCGGTCTGGATTTGCTGGAGTTCCTCCTCGGTGACCACCGGTACCTCGTACCCGTCCTTGTCGACCAGCTTCCCGGAGGCGAAGTAGTCCCCGTCCAGCAGGCCGCACACTTCTTCCTCCCGCACCATGCGCGGTGGGGCGGCGGCAAACACGGAGGCGTCCTTGGCCGGGGTTCCGAATTTCATCTCGTTGAACAACAGGTTCAGCAGCACGGCCATCAGGGCGGCCGAGGAGATCCCCGAGTCGAAGATGGTGGCGAACCATTCCGGGAAGTTCTGGTAGATGCCGGGGCTGACGATGGGCAGGCAGCCAAACGCGATGGAGGCGGCGACCACCACCAGGTTCAGCCCGTCATACTTCACGCTGGACAGGGTGCGGATGCCCGAGGCGGCCACCGTGCCGAACAGGACGATGCCTGCGCCACCCAACACCGG
>NZ_BAXF01000224.1:0-3471 GCF_001310435.1 Arthrobacter sp. JCM 19049
GCCGCGCTCCTGCCGTGGGTGGCCGCCCTGGCCCCCGGCGTCGGAGGATAGCGCTAGGGCCGCCGGGCATGCCAGGCGGCCCTAGCCGCTAGAATTCCCAATCGGCGTCGTGGGTGTCCTCGGCGCGTCCAATGACATAGGAGGAGCCCGAACCGGAGAAGAAGTCATGGTTCTCCTCCGATCCCGGTGACAGCGCCGCCAGGATGGTGGGGTTCACCGCGGTTTCCGCGGCGCTGAACGGTGCCGGGTACCCCAGGTTCATCATCGCCTTGTTGGCGTTGTAGCGCACGAAGACCGCCACGTCATCCATGAGCCCCAGCGGCTCGTAGAGCTGGGCGGAATAGCGCAGCTCCAGTTCGTAGAGGTCCTGAAGCAACTGTTGCGTGAACTGGTGCATCTCGCGTTGGCGCCCCGCGTCCTGCTCGGCGAGGCTGCGCTGGTACTTGTACCCGGAATAGTAGCCGTGGATCGCCTTGTCCCGCAGGATCAGCCGGATCATGTCCGCGGTGTTGGTCAGCGTGGCATGCACGGAGTAGTGCAGCGGCAGGTAGAACCCGGCGTAGAGCAGCAGCGAGGAAAGCAGCGTGGAGGCCACCTTGCGCTTGAGCGCGTCCTTCCCGTAATAGTGCGCCATCACGGACTTGCAGCGCTGCTGCAGCAGGTCGTTGTCCACCGCCCACCGGTAGGCCGCATCGATTCGCGGGGTGTCCGAGAGCGTGGAGAAGACGCTGGAGTAGGAGCGGGCATGCACCGACTGCATGAACGCAATGTTCGTGTACACCGCCTGCTCGTGTTCGGTGCGCCCGTCCTGAATCTGGCAGATCTCCCCGACGGTGGCCTGCAGGGTGTCGAGCATCGTCAAACCGGTGAACACCCGCATGGTCTGGGTGCGCTGCAGCTCGCTGAGGGATTTCCAGGCCGGCAGGTCGTTGGACAACGGCACCTTTTCCGGCAGCCAGAAGTTGGCGGTCAACCGCAGCCAGACCTCCAGGTCCTTCTCGTCCTGCACGCGGTTCCAGTTGATAGGCCGGAGCCGGGCCGCAGGATTCCTGCGGTATTCCGGCGGGGTGACCGATACGGTGCTCAGCTCCGGTTCGAGCAGTCGTTCTTGCATGGGTGGTTGGCCTTTCTCGGTGGGGCGGTGGACCGGCGTGATGGGTTCCGGTCCGTGGTCGACAACGTTGCTGACTCCCGCGGTTCAGTCCTCGGGGTCGGTGGGTTGGGTGCTCCAGAACAGGGTGAGTCCCTCGCGGACCCGCGCCACATCGTGGGGCGTGCCCAGCAGCTCAAAGCGGTAGAGCTCCGGAATGCCGCACTTTTCGGCCACGACGGTGCCCGCCAGGCAGTAGTCCTGGCCAAAGTTCGTGTTGCCGGCGGTGATGACACCGCGCAGCAGTGACCTGTTGCGGGGGACATTCAGGAACTGGGCCACCTGTCGGGGCAGGGCCCGGGACCGCGAGCCACCCCCGTAGGTGGGCACGATGAGTACGAAGGGCCGGTTGACGTGCAACATGCCCTCCAGCCGCGGCCGCAGGGGGATACGGGCCGCCGGCATTCCCAGTCTTTCGACGAAACGCCGCGTGTTCCCCGAGACGCTGGAAAAGTAGATGAGGTTGGGGGAGTCTTCCGGAGCCAGATCGGGCGGGGAAACGTGGCTGTCGGGGGTCGCTATGAGCGTCATTGAAACCTCCGTGGTTGCAGAACATCGGGACCCAGGACGGGGCAGTGCGCATCTCACCGCGACGCACCTCAAACATTCTTGCTTAAAGTTTTGATAAAGCCAACTTAAAAGTTTGACCCATCAAACTCATGCGCGAAGGCCGGGCGTGGAAGGGGGAGGGCAGCAAAGTACGGCCGGAGGAGCCGGTGGTCCTGAGCCTTCGGAAAGGGCAAAGCCAGACGCGGATAAACGCGGCGCCCCAGGGGAAGGGGAAGCGGCTGACATGGGGTGCAGCCCAGGCGTGGGCCTAGGACCCGAAGACGGAGATGGACGACCAGGCCCGCGGGGTCTGCCCGGCTGATGGGGCGTCCCACTTGCGATGGCGCGGTGGCTGGGAAGCGGGGCGCACCATTGGAAAACCGGGCCAAGGTGCCCTGCCGCGGTGCGTAGGGCGGGCGCGGTCCGAGTAATGCGATGCTTGGTCTACGTCGCCGCGGGGGCCGGTTGCGCAGCGCGCCGTCCTTCCGGTGGGAGCCGAAGGAGGAAAGGTCAAAGCTGGCCGGTGGACCCCACACCACGAGCACCCGCAGGTCGCCCTGCCCGATGTTCTTCAGGTCGTGCGGCACCCCCGAGGGGGCCAGAACGCTGTCGCCAGGATTGAGCAGATGCAGCTGATCGCCCACCCGCATTTTCGCGCTGCCCTCGATGACCTGATAGAACTCCTCCAGGGGCAGGTCTTGGTCGTGTGCGTGGAACCCCTCATGGCCGCCGGGCGGGATGATCCAGGTCTGGATGGCCACTGCCATGCCGGTGTTGCCGCCAAAATGGTGCTGCAGGCGCATGCTGCTGCCGCCGTGCAGCTGGTAGTCGAATTCGTTCTCACCCCGGGCTTCGAACATGGTTCCTCCACATCGTTGGCGGTGCGTCTCAGGTTCCGGGCAGGTGTCCCAGGCGCACGCTGACTTCGGCTGCTGCCCGCATGGTTTGGCGTGTCAAGTCCTGCAGAACCTCGGTGCTCACCCGGTAGTAGGGAGCGGCGATCATGACACATGCCACCAGTTGGCCACGGTGGTCGAAAACCGGTGCCGCGACACCTACCTCATCCTGTGAGGTTTCCCCGTAGTTGATGGCGAAGCCCGCTTCGTGGGCCGAGTGCAGGCGTTTGAGGTATTCCCCGGTGTCGGTTTGCGCGGGAAGGCTGATGGCTCCGGAGTCGATCAGCTCCAGGGCCTGGTCCCGGGTTTCGTGGGCCAGGAACATCTGCACGGTGGCGCTGAGCCCGGTGGCGTAGCGGCTGCCCATCACGGAAGTGTGCTTCACGTTACGCTTGGAGGGTATCTGCTCCACGGACACCGATTCGCCGCCGTCCCAGATGTTGAGCACCGCGGTTTCCCCGCTGCGCTCACACAGCTCGTTGAGCACCGGGTAGGCCACCCGCCGCACGTTCAGGTTCGCCAGCAACGGCCCGGTGATGGCGATCAGGCCCAACCCCAGGCGGAACTTGCGGGTTTCCTGGTCGCGTTCCACGATCCGTTCCTGCTCCAGGGTGGCCAGGATCCGCGAGACACTGGACTTGTGCAGTCCCACCTCCGTGGCAATGTCGGTGACCCCGACCTCCGGCCGCTCGGTGGTAAAGCAGCGCAGCACATCCACCACGTTCACGATCACCGAGGCGCCGCGCGAATCGCTTTCCGGGGTGCGTGCGCTGCTGCGCGACTCCTTGTTTACCGCGGTCATCTCTTCTCCTGGCTAGCTGAGGGTTCCTGACTCCCTATCCTAGGCGGTGCAGAGGCAGGTTCCGCGGCGATGAT
>NZ_BAXF01000225.1:0-3468 GCF_001310435.1 Arthrobacter sp. JCM 19049
CCCACATCGGCCTGGCCCATGCCCTACCTTCGGCTCCGGCGCCGGCGTTGCCGAACCCGTGCTCAACCAGAACTTCCTGGCCCTCGGCGCCAAGTACGTAGTCCACGAACTGCTGGGCGGCCTCGGCCTGCTGCTGGGACTGGGAGGTGCTGAGCACGGAAATCGGGTAGGAGTTCACGACCTCCTGCGCCCCGTCGGGCACAATGCTGTCCACGCTGTCATCGCCCACCACATCGGTGCGGTACACCAGCCCCGCGTCGGCTTCCCCGGCCGAGACCTTCTGCAGGACCGCGCTCACGTTCTGTTCCATGCTGGCCGGTTCCAGCTGCACCCCGGCACCATCCAGCAGCTTCTGCGAGGCCCCGCCGCACGGGACCTGGGGTGCGCACAGCACCGTGGTCACCCGGGACAGGTCCGCCAGGGACTGTACGTGGGCCGGGTTTCCGGCCGGGACCGCGATCACCAGGGTGTTGGTGGCGAAGATTACCGGGTCCTTGGCCAGGCCCGCATCGCTCACGGTGTCCATGTTGCGTTCATCGGCGGAGGCGAAGACGTCCACCGGGGCTCCCTCCACGATCTGGGTGGCCAGGGTGGAGGAGCCGTCATAGGAAATGTGCTTCACCTTGATCTGCGGGTGTTCTTCCTGGAAGTCCTTGGCGATCTCATCGAAGGAGCGTTGCAGGGAGGCCGCCGCGGAGATGGTGATCTGGGTGTGGCCTTCATCCTGCGCAGCCGGCGAATCGGCGGGCTGATCGGCGGTGGAGCTCCGGTCAGGCCCAGCCCCGTCAGTGCCAGCAGTGCCAGTGTTCCGCGGATGCGCATACCCACTCCTTGATTGTGAACGGTTGCCGCCATGCTATCGCCTGCGCCCGGTGCACCAAAGTGTGACCTGAGAAGCGCGGCTCGGGCCGCGGGCAGGTCGGGGCGAGCTGACCGGCGGCTGCGGATTCTGCCCCGTGCTTGCCCCGTGGGCCCTACAGCGCGCAGACTGGCTGTCGTAAGCTGAAGGTGGCGACGCCGCGATCTGCTATCGTGGCGGCACCGACTAGTCAGGAGGTTGGCGTGGCAGACAAGCCCGCATTCGTACCGTTGGGTGATGCCCGGGGCCGGCCCTGCGGGATCTGCGGATTTCGGTGACCGACCGCTGCAACTTCCGCTGCGTGTACTGCATGCCCAAGGAAATCTTTGGGCGCGACTTCCAGTTCCGGGAACGTTCCGAACTGCTCAGCTTTGAGGAGATCGAGCGCCTGGCCCGGGTGTCGGTGGGCTTGGGCGTGCACAAGCTGCGCCTGACCGGCGGCGAGCCGCTACTGCGCCGGGGCATCGAGGAGCTGATCCAGATGCTCGCCGCGTTGCGCACTCCGGACGGTGAACCGGTGGACCTGGCCTTGACTACCAACGGCTCCGCCTTGCCGGTCAAGGCCGCCGCGCTGAAGGCGGCAGGGCTGAACCGGGTGACGATTTCCCTGGACTCACTGATTGAAGAGCGCTTCCAGGCAATCAACGATGTGAAATTCCCGGTCTCCCGGGTGCTGCAGGCCATTGACGCCGCGGCCGAGGCCGGGCTGGGACCGGTAAAGATCAACACGGTGCTCAAGCGCGGGGTCAACGACGACGAAATCCTGGACCTGGTCGAACACTTCCGCGGCACCGGGCACATCCTGCGCTTCATCGAGTACATGGATGTGGGCAGCACCAACGGCTGGCGGCTGGATGACGTGGTCCCCTCCAGCGAGGTGATTTCCCGGATTCATGAGAAATACCCGCTGGAGCCGCTGGCCCGCACCGACCCCGGGGAGACCGCCAACCGCTGGCGCTTCACCGACGGGCAGGGGGAAATTGGAGTGATTTCCAGTGTCACCAACGCGTTCTGCGGCAACTGCACCCGCGCCCGGATCTCGGCCGAGGGCCAGATGTACACCTGCCTGTTCGCCACCGGCGGCACCGACCTGCGGGCCTGCTGCGCGGCGGGGCCGACGATGAGCAGCTGGCTGTGGCTCTGAGCGGACTGTGGCGGGTGCGCAATGACAACTACTCGGAACTGCGCGCGGCACTGACCCCCGGCAACCGCCGACGCATCGAGATGTCGTACATCGGCGGTTAGCTAGCCCATGGTCTTCTGGCCATCCAGCGCCTCGCGGATGATGTCCGCATGCCCGGCGTGCTGGGTGGTTTCGCCGATGATGTGCAGCAGCGTGCGGCGCACCGACCAATGGGTGTCCACAAACCACGGCGCCCGGGGCAATTCGTGGACCGTGTCCAGGTCGATTTCCGCCAGCAGCGCGTCGGTTTCTTCGCCGATGTGGGCGTATTTCTCCAGCAGTCCGGCCAGCGTCTCGCCGTGCTGCATGCTGAACTCGACTTTGAAGGCCTGCAGCGCCTCGGGCGGCATGTTGTAGAAGTCCACTCCGTCCCAGTCCATGGCGGCCTTGCCCTGATCATGAACTGCTGCCACTGCAGTTCCACGGCGCTTACGTGCTTGATCAGTCCCCCGACACTTAGTTCGCTGACGGTGGCGCGGGTTGCGGCCTGTTCGTCACTCAGGTTCTGAGCGGTGAAGCGCAGGAAGTGGCGGGCGTTGGCCAGCGCCCGGTGCAGGTCGGCCCGCTCGCCGCTCAGCGTGGTGCTGACGGCTTTCATGGTGGTGCTCATGGCATTGCTCCTCATTCTCGGTGTGCCGGATAAAACCACCCTAGGAGCCATAGGTGTCTATTTCTGTCCTAAATCGAGGCAGAATGTGGGCATGAGTACAAGCCAACGTTCGCTGCGCCTGCTCTCGCTGCTGCAGAGTCGGCGCTACTGGTCTGGACAGGAACTGGCACAGCGTCTGCAGGTCTCGTTGCGCACCCTGCGCCGCGACGTGGATCAGCTGCGTGAACTGGGCTACCCGGTACAGGCCGAACGCGGTGTGGGCGGGGGCTACCAGCTCGCCGCCGGAGCCGCGCTGCCGCCGCTGGTGCTCGACGACGAGGAAGCCGTAGCGCTGGTCATCGGGCTGCAGTCCACCATCCACGGCGGGGAGAACACGTTGGCTGAGGCGGGAGTGCGTGCCCTGTCCAAGGTGGTTCCGGTGTTTCCGACGCGGCTGCGGCAACGGGCCCAGGCCCTGACTTCGAGCACCGTTGCGCTAACTACTCAATATTCCGCGCCGGAGCCGGTAGACCCGCAGGTGATGGTGGTCTTCGCCCAGGGATGCCGCGACCGTGAACGGGTGGCTTTCGACTACCGCGATGCCCAGGGCACCGCCACTTCGCGCCGGGTGGAGCCGGTCAATCTGGTCAATGTGGGAAACCGCTACTATCTGGTGGCCTACGATGTGGACCGTGCGGATTGGCGCAGTTTCCGGGTGGACCGGGCCGAAAACGCCCAACCCCGGGCGCTGCGCTTCGCGCCGCGGCAGATTCCAGGTGGCGACGCGGCGCAGTTCGTGCGGGCCGGGCTAAGCGGGTCCGGGCACCCACACATCAG
>NZ_BAXF01000226.1:0-3467 GCF_001310435.1 Arthrobacter sp. JCM 19049
GGCCGCTGCTGCGGGATCAGCCCAACCAGTTCCGAGCCGCGGCGCACCGGCTTGCCCTCGATGCGCACGGTGCCGGATTCGAGCACCGTGGTGCCCAGCATGGTGTTGATGAAGCTGGTCTTGCCCGAGCCGTTGGGGCCGAGCACCGCCAGGAATTCACCGGGGCGCACGTCCAGGTCCAGGTCCTGCCACAGCACGCGCGGGCCGAAGGCCAGGCGGGCGTGCTGGAAGGAGACAATCGGTTCTGCTGGCATTCTGCGGCTTTCGTGTGGTTGGTGGGGGCCGGCGCGCGGACGGCAAATGGCCGTGGCCCCGCGTCGTGCGCGGCACCACGGCCATTCTATCCTAATTGCGACTGATTCCTATTTGCGCCCGGCGCAGTGTCGCACCGTGCGCGGCGGATTAAGTGGTTGCCGTTCCCGGGGCGTGGCCGTTGCGCGGCGCCCGCGGCGGAACGTGGCGTTTCCGGGTGGTGTCGCTGATCTCACCGACCAGCACCTCGATGATGTCCTCCAGGAACACCACCCCGGTCACCTTCCCGTCCGCGTCGATGACGGTGGACAGGTGGTTGCCCTGCTGGCGCATGGCCTCCAGCGCCACCTCGATCTCATCGGTGTGCGCCACCTGGCCCAGGGGGTGCAGCGGCAGGTTCAGCAGCGGCTGGGTCGAATGCTCGTCGTCGATGAGCATCACGTCCTTCACGTGCCAGTAGCCCACCGGGATGCCCTCGCGGGTGATCATCATGCGCGAGAACCCGGTCTTGGCGACCTTGGACTCGAACTCCCGCGCGGTGGTCTGCCCCCATTCCAGGGTGAACAGGTCCTCCAGCGGCACCATGCACTGGCTGGCGGTCACCGAGGTGAACTCCAACGCCTTGCTCAGCCGGAGCGCGTCCTCGTTCTCCAAGGTGCCCTCCTCGGAGGAGGACTGGATGATCGAGCGCACCTCCGCGGCCGTGTAGGCGCTGCTGACCTCGTTTTGCGGTTCGACGCCGAACATCTTCAGCACCAGGTTCGCCGAGCCGTTCAGCAGCGAGATCACCGGGTGCAGCGGCTTGGAGAGCCACACCAGCGGCGGGGCCAACAGCAGCACCGCCTTGTCGGCGACGGAAACCGAGATGTTCTTGGGCACCATCTCACCGAAGGTCACGTGCAGGAAGGTCACCGCCACCAGGGCGATCAGGAACGCGCTGGTGTCCGCCACGGCCACCGGCACGCCCATGGCCTGCAGCGGCACCACCAGCAGGTGGTGGATCGCCGGTTCGGAGATGTTCAGGATCAGCAGCGAGCACACGGTGATGCCCAGCTGGCAGACCGCCAGCATCACCGAGACGTGCTCCATCGCCCACAGCGCCACCTTGGCGCGCTTGTGCCCGTCGTCGGCCAGCGGTTCGATCTGCGAGCGGCGCGCGCTCATCACCGCGAACTCGCCGCCCACGAAGAACGCGTTGGCCAGCAGCAGCACCACCAGCCAGATCAGGCCCATGAAGTCACTCATTCTCGGCCTCCTGGATCGGTGCGGCCGGCACGAAGCGCACCTGGGCGATGCGCTTGCCGTCCAGTTCGGTCACGGTGAAGCTGCCGGCCTCGGTGGTGACCACGTCGGCCAGCTGGGCCAGGCGGCCAAGCTCGGAGAGCATGAAGCCGCCGATGGTTTCGTAGGAGGCGTCATCCGGGATGATGTCCGCGTCGAAGTGGTCGTTGATCTGGTCGGGGCGGAACATGCCCGGGAACAGCCAGGCGCCGTCCGGTTGGGCGATCACTTCCTCCTCGTCCTCGTCGTGCTCGTCGGAGACCTCCCCGACGATCTCCTCGATCAGGTCCTCCAGGGTCACGAACCCGGCGGTGCCACCGTATTCGTCCATCACGATCGCCACCTGATACTCGGCGGCACGCAGCTGCTCAAGCAGGATGTCCAGGTGGATGGTTTCGGGCACGTACAGCGCGTCCATCGCGAACTCCCCGACCTGCAGGGCGCCGCGGCGTTCACGCGGCACCGAGACCACGCGCTTGATGTGGCACACGCCCTGGATCCGGTCGCTGGAGCCCTCGATCACCGGGAACCGGGAGAACCCGGTCTCGGCGCTGAGCTGATCAGCTCCGATAGCGGGGCTTCGGAGTCGATCGTCGCCATGGTGGTGCGCGGGGTCATCACGTCGGCCGCGGTGCGTTCGGAGAATTCAATGGTGGATTCAACGAACTTGGCGGTCTGGTTGTCCAAGGTGCCCAGCTCGGCCGAACGGCGCACCAGCGAGGCCAGCTCCTGGGCGCTGCGGGCCGCGGAGATCTCCTCCTTGGCCTCGATGCCGAAGAACCGCTTGAGCACCTGGTTGGAGAACCCGTTCAGCGCCAGGATGGCGGGCTTGAAGATTGCGGTGAACACCAGTTGCGGGCGGGCCAGCGCCTTGCCCACGGTCATGGCCCGGGCGATCGACAGGTTCTTGGGGATCAGCTCGCCGATCAGCATCGAGAGCAGGGTGGCCAGGGTCATCGAGATCACCACTGAGATTGCGGTGGCGCTGGCGCCGGTGACCCCCAGCTGGACCAGCAACGGGCTGAGCAGCTGGCTCATCGCCGGCTCCAGCACATAACCGGTCAGCAGCGTGGTCAGCGTGATGCCCAGCTGGCAGGAGGAAAGTTGGGTGGAAAGCGAGGTCAGGCACTGGTAGAGCGGCTTGGCACCGCGTTCGCCGGCCTCAACGGCCTGGGCGACGGTGGACTTGTCCAGCGCCACCAGCGCGAACTCGACGGCCACGAAGAACCCTGTTCCCAGGATCAGCAGCAGGCCGAGCAGGATGTATAACCATTCCATTGGGGGCTAGCTTCCCCCTAGGGCCGGTGTGGTGAAAGTAATTCCAATTGCCGCCCAGCGGCAACTAGAAGGCTCCAATCGGGAGGCGGAGCCCACCTGTTCATGTCTGGGGCTGCCGGCGCTGCGCCCTTGGGCGACCGGCCGGCACGGAGAATGACTGTCCATAGTGCGCATCAGTCTAACGAACGAAGCTTAACTTCGCATCACCGGCAGATGAAAAAGATGTACGGCACAAATCCCCCGGTGAGCGGGAGATATGTGAGCATCCGATCCTGTGATCCGTGCCGCGTCTTAGCCAACTGGCGCAAAATGTCACTAGACTGTTGGGAGGTCTAGAAATCTTGTGTGCACGGTGGCCACTCATAGCGTCCTCGGGCCACCGCCCGCCCAAGCTAGAACAGCGTAGAAAATCAGGGAGAGGCGTTGCACGTGCCAGAGCAAGCACACCATCGGCTAACGGAAGAGTTCGGTGGAAACGAGTGGCTAGTAGACGAGCTGTACCAGCAGTACCTCGTCGACAAGAACTCGGTCGATAAGAAATGGTGGGACATCTTCGAGTCCCTCACCGCAGACGAGGAAGAACCGGCGAAGAAGCCGGCTGCGGAAGCCAAGCCGGCCCAGCCCGCCGCGAAGCCGCAGAGCGCCCCGGCCAAGAC
>NZ_BAXF01000227.1:0-3454 GCF_001310435.1 Arthrobacter sp. JCM 19049
CGGCGCTCTGCGGATCCGCCTGGTCCACGGCGAGGATGAAGGTCGTGGTGTCCAGGGCGCGGGCGCGGGCCAGCGTGGACCATTGTTCGGCCTTCCCCGGTCCTGCACCCCAGGACGCCGAGACCAGGGTGGCCACGGCTCCCTGCTGGGCGTGGTGGGTGAACAGCCGGGGGAAACGCAGGTCATAGCAGGTGGCGACGCCGAAGGTCAGGCCGTCCAGCTCGAACTGCACTGGCTGCTCCCCGGGGGTCACCGAATCCGATTCCAGGAAGCCGAACGCGTCAAAGAGGTGCAGCTTGTCGTAGGCGGTGTCGACCCCCGCACCGGTGATCAGCAACGTGTTGCGCACCCGGTTCCCGACGCCCGGGGTGAACATGCCCGCCAGAATGAGCACCCCCAGCTCCTCGGCGATCTGCCGCACACCGTTGGCCCAGGGGCCATCCAGCGGTTCGGCCGCTTCGAGCAGGTCATTGCCCATGGCGATGTGCATGGCCTCGGGGAACACCACGATGCGCGCCCCTTCCTGGGCGGCGCGGGAAGCGGTCTCCCGGATGATCTGCAGGTTCTGCTGTGGGTTGGCGGTGCTTAGCACCTGCGCCATGGCGATCTTCATGCGTAGGCCCTCCTGGGTGCGGTGTTGGCGGCTGTGCGCCCCTTGCTTTGACTCTACGCCAGTGGCCCCGGGGAAATCCCCTCCCCGGCAGGCGACGCCGGGATGCCCCGCGGTCTGTCCTTCGGCCGCGGGGCTGGCGGGCCCGGGCATGGCAGAGGCGTGGGAGGGACCGGGATCGGTTCCCCTCCCACACCTGGAGCCCGCCTGCGAGAACCGCGCGGCTATTCGGTGACGGCCACCAGCTGGCGCCCGAGTTCGGCCGCTGCGGCCTGCAGCTCCGGGACCGCCTTTTTGGCGAAGTCCGCGTCCACCCGGGAGACCGGCCCGGACACGGAGATCGCCATCGGGGTCGGGGCCCCGGGGACCGGCACCGCAAAACAGCGCACGCCCAATTCCTGCTCTTCCTCGTCCACCGCGTAGCCGCGTTCGCGCACGGCCTCGATTTCGGTGAACAGCTTGCCCAGGGTGGTGATGGTCTTCGGCGTCTTGGCCGGCATGCCGGCCTGGGCGACCAGTCGCTGGATGCGTTCATCATCCAGCACCGAGAGGATCGCCTTGCCCACCCCCGAGTGGTGCAGCATGGCGCGGCGACCCACTTCGGTGATCATGCGCATCGAGTGCGTGGACTGCACCTGGGCGATGTAGGTGACCATGTCACCGTCGAGCACCGCGATGTTCGCGCTCTCACCCAGGTGATCGACCAGTTCCTTCAGCCGCGGGGTGGCCAGGGCGCCGAGCTGGCGGTTGGCGACCTCGCCCAGTCGGATCAGCCGTGGGCCCAGGGAGTATCGGCGGTTGGGCAGCTGGCGGACGTAGCCCACGCCGACCAGGGTGCGCAGCAGTCGGTGGATGGTGGGCAGCGGCAACGGGGTATCGGCGGCCAGTTCGCTCAGCGCTGCCTCCCCGCCTGCCCGGGCGATGACTTCCAGCAGCTCAAAGGCACGCTCGACCGATTGCACTCCGCCGGTGGCCCGGGCCTTGACCTCGGTCATAATTCGCTCCTTGCCTGACTGCTCTATGCAGTCTCGCCACAGCGTCCAAAGGGTGAGGACTCCCTGGGAGGCTGTTTTTCATGGGTTGTTAACTAAGAGAATACCGGACATTGGGCCGAAAATTCCACGATCCGAAAAGTCATCTGCTTGAAACTTGTGTTGCAGTCCACAAAAATGGGTTGTGTTTTCATTTTACAGATACTAATATCCACTATACGGAAACTTTTTCATCACGAGGAGTGATCATGCAGCACCAAGCCCGGGGTATTCCCTCACCCTGCGGGTCCAGACCCCCGCATCAATCACCGCCACCAGCGAACTGGCTGCGGCGGTAGGACGGGCTGGCGGAGACATCACAGCGTTGGACGTCACCGAATCGCATCACGCGTACATGGTGGTGGACGTCAGCTGCAACACCGCCGACGTCGAACACGGCCAGCGCGTGCGTGACGCCCTGGACGAACTGGACGGGGTCAACGTCCGTAACGTCTCGGACCGCACCTTCCTGATGCACCTGGGCGGCAAGCTCGAAGTGGTGCCGAAGGTGGCCCTGCGCAACCGCGATGACCTCTCCCGTGCCTACACCCCGGGGGTGGCCCGCGTCTGCAAGGCCATCGCCGAAAATCCGGCCGACGCCCGCAACCTGACGGTCAAGCGCAACACCATCGCCGTGGTCACCGATGGTTCGGCCGTCCTGGGCCTGGGCAACATCGGCCCGGCCGCCGCGCTGCCGGTCATGGAGGGCAAGGCCGCCCTGTTCAAGCAGTTCGCCGACGTGGACGCCTGGCCGGTCTGCCTGGATACGCAGGACAGCGACGAGATCGTCAAGATCGTCAAGGCCCTGGCCCCGGTCTACGGAGGTGTGAACCTGGAGGACATCGCCGCGCCGCGCTGCTTCGAGATCGAGGCGCGCCTGCGCGAGGAGCTGGACATCCCGGTGTTCCATGACGACCAGCACGGCACCGCCATCGTGACCCTCGCGGCCCTGCAAAATGCCCTGCTGGTGGTCGGCAAGTCCCTCTCCGAGGTGCGCATCGTGGTCTCCGGGGTGGGGGCCGCGGGCAACGCGATCATCCAGCTGCTGGCCGCGCGCGGCGCCACCAACATCATCGCCTGCGGGCGCAACGGTGCGATCAGCCGCAACGAGGACTACACGGACGAGCACCGCAGCTGGTTGGCGGCGAACACCAACCCAGAGAATTTCACCGGCTCCCTGAAGGAAGCCGTCGCCGGATCCGATGTGTTCATCGGCGTCTCGGCCCCGAACGTCCTGGACGAGGACGACATTGCGGCCATGAACAAGGACGCAATCGTCTTCGCCATGGCAAACCCGGATCCCGAGGTGGATCCGCTGGTTGCGGGAAGCATGCCGCCGTGGTTGCCACCGGTCGCAGCGACTTCCCCAACCAGATCAACAACGTCTTGGCCTTCCCGGGCTTCTTCCGCGGGCTGCTGGACGCAGGCGTCTCGGACATCACCGACGCCATGCTGCTGGCCGCCGCAGACGCGATTGCGGCACGGGTGGGCGAAGCGGAACTCAATCCGGGGTTCATCATCCCGTCGGTGTTCGACCCGCAGGTGGCCTCCGAGGTGGCCGCCGCCGTGGCTCGGGCAGCGAACTGACATTGAGAGCAATCACAAAGAACACAGAGGTATGAGGAGCACCATGACCATCTCCATTTCACGCATCCCGAACGTGCCCGCGGCCCAGGACATTCTGTCCGATGAGGCGCTGGCCTTCATCGAGAAGCTGCACGAGCGTTTCGCCGGCACCCGCGACGAGCTGGTCGCCGCCCGCGACGAGCGCCGCGCCGAGTACTCGGCCGCCAAGCGCATCGACTTCGACCCG
>NZ_BAXF01000228.1:0-3450 GCF_001310435.1 Arthrobacter sp. JCM 19049
CGAAGAGGTTGGAGAAGATGTCCTCGAAACCTGCCCCCTGGGCCCCGGCGCGGCGCGGAGGTGAAGCGTGCCCCGGACCCCATGGCGCGGATGGCATCGTACTGCTGGCGCTGTTCCGGGTCGGACAGTACCGAGTTCGCCTCGGAGATGTCCTTGAATTTTTGTTCGGCCGCCGCGTCCCCGGGGTTCGTATCCGGGTGGTACTTGCGTGCCAGCTTGCGGTAGGCCTTCTTGATTTCCGCGTCGTCGGCATCCTTCGAGACGCCGAGGATCGCGTAAAAGTCCTTTTCGATCCAATCCTGACTTGCCATCAGGCCTCCAACCTTTCGTCAGCCGGTTCACACTGCCCACTGTCGATTCTCGGCAGTGGGCAGTGTCGATGTGTTATTTGTCGGCGACTACTCGCCGGTGGATACCATCACCTGGGCGGCGCGCAGGATGCGCTCCCCCTTCTTGTATCCAATACGCAGGATCTGTCCCACATGGTCGGCGTCGATCCCCTCAACCGGCTGACGCAGCAGCGCCTCGTGGACGTTCGGTCGAACTCCACACCCGCCTGGTCGATACGCTCCAGTCCGTGAGACTGCAGTACCGCATCGAGCTTGTTCGCGATGGCCGCGAACGGCCCATCGGTCAAGTCCCCGTGCTTGCGTGCGGCGTCCACGTCGTCGAGCACGGGCAACAGGGTTGCCAGCACCGACTGCACCGCCTGGTCGCGCACGGCTTCACGGTCGCGCTCCACGCGCTTGCGGTAGTTCACGTACTCGGCCTGCAGCCGCAGCAGGTCGTTGCGCAGCTCGGTGACAACCTCGCCCACTTCGTCCTGCTCCGACTGTTCAGCCGATACGCCTGCCTCGTTCAGGATCGCCTCGGCCTGACCCAAAGCGTCGGCGTTCGGCTGCGCTTCGGCAGCCTCCTGCTGGTTCTCCGGCTGCTGGCCGGAGTTGGCGTTCTGGTCCTGTGCCTCGGACATGTTCCCTTACTCCCTACTTCTTGTCGTCTTCGTCTTCGTCAATGACCTCGGCGTCGACGATGTCTTCCTCGGCGTTGGGAGCTTCGCCCTCGCCTGCGGCTGCGGACTCGGCCTGGGTGTTGGCGTAGATAGCCTCGCCCAGCTTGGTCTGCGAAGCCTGCAGCTTCTCAAACGCGGCCTTGACCTCGTCGTCGTTGTCCTGCTTCTCCAGGGCGGCCTTCAGTGCATCCACATCGGCCTGGACTTCGGTCTTGACCTCTTCGGGCAGCTTGTCCTCGTTGTCCTTGATCAGCTTGTCCACCGAGTAGGCGGCCTGCTCGGCGGCGTTGCGGGTCTCGGCAGCTTCACGACGCTTCTTGTCCTCGGCTGCGTGCTCCTCGGCTTCGCGCACCATGCGCTCGATGTCATCCTTGGACAGCGAGGTGCCGCCGGTGATGGTCATCGACTGCTCGGTGCCGGTGCCCTTGTCCTTGGCCGAAACGTGCACGATGCCGTTGGCGTCGATGTCGAAGGTGACCTCAACCTGCGGGATGCCGCGCGGAGCCGGGGCGATGCCGGTCAGCTCGAAGGTACCAGTGCCTGGTTGTCGCGGGTGAACTCGCGTTCGCCCTGGAACACCTGGATGGACACCGAAGGCTGGTTGTCCTCGGCGGTGGTGAAGGTTTCCGAGCGCTTGGTCGGGATCGCGGTGTTGCGTTCGATGAGCTTGGTCATCACGCCACCCTTGGTCTCGATGCCCAGCGACAGCGGAGTCACGTCGATCAGCAGCACGTCCTTGCGTTCGCCCTTGAGCACGCCGGCCTGCAGGGCGGCGCCCACGGCCACGACCTCATCCGGGTTCACACCCTTGTTGGCTTCCTTGCCGGCCATTTCCTTGACCAGTTCGGCCACGGCTGGCATACGGGTCGAACCACCCACCAGGATCACGTGGGCAATGTCCGACACCTTCACGCCGGCCTCGCGGATGACGTCCTGGAACGGCTTCTTGGTGCGCTCCAGCAGGTCCGCGGTCAGTTCCTGGAACTTGGCGCGCGAGAGGTGCTCGTCCAGGTGCACCGGACCATCGGCGGTCACCGACAGGTACTGCAGCGAGATGTTGGTGCTGGTGGCCGAGGACAGCTCCTTCTTGGCCTGCTCAGCGGCTTCCTTCAGGCGCTGCAGGGCGATCTTGTCCTTGGACAGGTCAGCACCCTTGCTCTTGGCCTGGGCCAGCAGCCAGTCAACGATGCGCTGGTCCCAGTCGTCGCCGCCCAGGCGGTTGTCACCGGCGGTGGCGCGAACCTGAATGGTCGAGAAGTCGTCCTCGTCCTTGCCAACTTCCAGCAGCGAGACGTCGAAGGTACCGCCACCCAGGTCGAAGACAGGATCAGTTCATCTTCCTTGCCCTTGTCCAGGCCGTAGGCCAGGGCCGCGGCGGTCGGCTCGTTGACGATGCGCAGCACGTTCAGGCCAGCGATTTCGCCGGCTTCCTTGGTGGCCTGGCGCTCGGCGTCGTTGAAGTAGGCCGGAACGGTGATGACCGCGTCGGTCACCTTTTCACCCAGGTAGGACTCGGCGTCGTTCTTCAGCTTCATCAGCGTACGGGCCGAGATTTCCTGCGGGGTGTACTTCTTGTCATCGATCTCGATGGTCCAGTCGGTGCCCATGTGGCGCTTGACCGAGGCGATGGTGCGATCGATGTTGTTCACGGCCTGGCGCTTGGCGATGTCACCGACCAGGACTTCGCCGCTCTTGGAGAAGGCGACGATCGAGGGGGTGGTGCGGTTGCCTTCAGCGTTGGCGATAACGGTCGGCTCGCCGCCTTCCAAAACGGAAACGACGGAGTTGGTGGTTCCGAGGTCGATACCTACGGCACGCGACATAATGGCTCTCCTTTGCCTTGGTTAAAACTGACTAACGCTGGGGCGTTTTACCCCGGTTGAGCGTTCCGCACTCAAGTTTACTCTCGAGCGTTTCGCTGTCAAATCAAACTTGAGTGATGGTGACTCAACTTTGCGTTCTGTCATGTTCAACGGGCCCGGAGCCACAATCATTCCCCGTGGCGAAAGATTTTTTGGAAAATTTTTTTGCCAGGCCCGTGCCCGGCTCGTTTCCGCGCCCAGCCTGCGGCCTGCCGCCTGCCCATCTACCGCCGGGTCGTGGGAACCAGCACTGCACGGGACAATGGAGAACAGGGCATTGGACAATGCAATTGAGCACGAAAACCAAGAAGGGAAGCCACCGATGGAATCGAAGAACCGCTGGAAGGATCTCTCCCCCGCCCGGCGTGCGGTGCTGGTTGCCCTGGCCGCCGTACAGCTGCTGCTCCAGGGAATCGCGCTGCGCGACCTGGCGCGCGCGGTCAGCACCGGATCAACGGCTCGAAGAAGCTGTGGGTGGCCGCAACCTTTATCAACTTCGCCGGCCCGCTGGGCTACCTGCGCTGGGGCGCAAGCAGCCCTGAGCCGCCCGGCGGCCCAATCCGGGCTCCTGCGGGG
>NZ_BAXF01000229.1:0-3426 GCF_001310435.1 Arthrobacter sp. JCM 19049
GGCCGCCGCACAGGCCCGCGCCCGCGGCCAGGAGCACCGCACCGAAATTTTCGGCGGGGACCACTACACGTGGATTGACCCGGCCAGCGACCAGTGGCGGGCCTGCGTCGCAGAACTGGCACCCTGGCACTTTGGAGGAAGCACATGAACCCGACGGTGATCGGCGAGGCGCTGGTCGATGTCCTGGCCCCCGGGATTTCCCCGCCCCAGGAGTTCGTGGGCGGCAGCCCGCTGAACGTGGCCGTCTCGCTGGCCCGGCTGGGCTACCCCGGCACCCTGGTTTCCCGGTGGGGGCAGGACGAGAAGGGGCGCACCATCGAGCAGCACCTGGCCGAGAACCAGGTGAAGTTCCTGGGCGGCGCCGATGACAAGCCCACCGTGATCGCCCATGGCGTGCTGGACCCGGCCGGGGGAGCGACGTTCGCCTTCAACGCGTTCTGGCAGATGCCCACCCTGGTCACCGAACTGGATCCGGGCAGCCAGCTGGTGCACACCGGCTCGATCGCCACCCTGTTCAGCCCCGCGGAGCTGCTGCCGCTAATCACCCGCGCCCGGCAGCACGCGACCATCAGCTATGACCCGAACCTGCGCCCCTCGCTGGTGTCCAACCACGCCCAAACGGTGGCCGAGGTGGAGCAGTTCGTCGCCGTCGCGGACGTGGTGCGGGTTTCGGGCATCGACCTGCGCTGGCTCTACCCGATGCGCTCGGTCAAGCAGACCGCCCGCGCCTGGCTGGAGCTGGGACCTGCCATGGTGGTCTCCACCGCCGGTTCGGCCGGGTCCTTCGGGTGGTGCGCGCCGGAACCGTGGAACAGCAGTCCAGGCTGGTGGAGGTCACCGACACCGTGGGCGCCGGGGACTCGTTCACCGCGGCGCTGCTGTGCTGGTTCGCCGACCACGGCTGATCGGCGCCGGGCAGCGTGAGCGGCTGGCCGCGGTGAGCCTGCAGGAGCTGCAGGCCGCCCTGGACTTCGCCTCGAAGGCCGCGGCCGTCACCGTCACCCGGGCCGGGGCGAATCCGCCTACCGCCGGGAGCTGGCGTGATCAAGATGATCGCCTCCGACCTGGATGGCACGATCGTCTCGGGAACCGGGCAGATCTCGGCCCGCACCCGGGACGCGTTCCTGGCCGCCCGGGCCGCCGGGATCCACATCGTCTTCGTGACCGGACGGCCCTACCGCTGGCTGACCCCGATCGTGGACGCTTTTGGCGGGCTGGGAACGGTGATCTGCTCCAACGGGGCGGTGCTGTACGACCTGGAAAACGACCAGGTGCTGTGGGCGCAGACCATCGACATCGCCACCGCCCGCCAGGCCCAGCAGATCATCCTACACCATGAACCCCAGGCCAGCTTCGCCGCCGAAACCACCAAGGGCCTGCACCTGGGCCACGGGTTCGCCCAGGCCGGGCGCACCCTGGGCTCCCTGGCGGAACTGGACCTGCACAGCCAGGAGCTGGACACGGAGGGGATCGTGAAGTTCCTGGCGCGCTCGCCGGGGCTGCCGGTCGAGGAGTTCTACCAGGCCGTGTACCCGGATTTGTCCCAGCTGCTGTGGCTGACCCATTCGGCCACCGACGTCTCGCTGCTGGAGATGGCGCACCTGGAGATCCACAAGGCGCACACGCTGGATGAGTACGCCCGCAAACTGGACATCAAGCCCGAGGAGATCATGGCGTTCGGGGACATGCCCAATGACATTGAAATGCTGCAGTTCGTGGGGCATGGGTATGCGATGGCCGATGGCCACCGCGAGACGCTGGCCGCCACACGGCTGACCGCCCCGCCGTTTTCCCAGGACGGGGTGGCCCAGGTGATCGAACGGCTGCTGAAGTGAAGTACGGTTTCAGCCACCGCGGGTACCGCCGCGGCGCCGAGGAGAACACGCTGGCCGCGTTTCAGCGCGCCTATGCGGCCGGGATCCGCCATTTCGAAACCGACGTGCGCGCCACCAGCGACCAGACCGTCTATGCCTTCCACGACGAAACCCTGGAGCGCATCACCGCCGGGACCGGCCGGTTCAACGACCTGAGCGCCGAGCAGGTCGGCGCGCTGCGGGCCGGCACCGAGTCGCTGGCCACCCTGGAAGAGCTCATCAACGCCTTCCCCGATGTCATGTTCAACATCGATGTGAAGGACGTGGCGGTCATTGCGCCGCTGGCCAAGGTCATTGAGCGCACCGCTAGCCATGACCGGGTGGCGCTGGCCTCCTTCGACACCGCCCGCACCCGGGCCACCGCCCACCTGCTCTCCCGCCCGGTGCGCACCAGCCCGCACCCGGGAAATGACCCGCATCTGGCTCTGGGCCCATCTGATCGGGCGGGTTCCGGCGAAATACCCCAAGGAGTTCTGGGCCGTCCAGGTTCCCCGGCGCCACGGCATGATCCCGGTGACCACCGGGCGCTTCATCCGCGCGGTGCGGCGTTCGGGCATGCAGGTGCATGTCTGGGTGGTCAATGACGAGCCGAGCATGCGGCGGCTGCTGGATCAGGGGGTGGATGCACTGGTCAGCGATGAGGCGCAGCTGCTCAGCCGGGTGCTGCAGGACTACCCCAGGTAGCGCTGCCGTCAGCTGAATTATCCGGCAAACCGCAGCCTCGCGCGCATGCCTCAGCTTCGATCGCCAAGCTCATCCCCGGCAGCCCCGTGGCTGGGGACTCTGTGCCGGTGAACGCGCCCGGGACCGCTACCCGGAGATCTGCAGGGTCTGCAGGATCTGCGGGGCGAAGTGCTCGATCTCCGCCGGTTCGGCCTCCACCAGCAGCCGCAGCCAGGCCTCATGCTGGGCCAGCGGGGCGATCAGGCAGGCCGGGTCGATCAGCGCGTAGAGCTCGTCCGGGGTGCCGTAGGCGGAGAACTCCTCCAGGTAGGCGAACAGCGCCCGCATGATGCGCTCGTCCTGGATCTCGCAATCCCACTGCTGCTGCATCGCCGCCAGCGGCTGGGCCAGGGAGGAGAACGGGTGGGCCCAGTGCCCGGCCCCCAGGTTCAGGATCCGCCCGTGCAGCCCCACCTCCGGGGGAATGACCACCTGGTCCAGGCCGAAGGCGCCGTGTTCCACGCTCAGGGGAACCGGGGCCTGGGCCAGCACCTGGCAGGCTTCGGCCAGGGCCGGGGTGCCGGCATACAGTTCGTCGGCCTGTTCACCGGTGATTGCCAGCGGGTGCCCGTTTTCCAGGGACACGTGCAGCATCAGGCCTGGTCGAACTGCTCGGGCAGGAACTGCGGATCCACCACCGGCATCCCGGCGTCAAAGAACGTCTGTTCCTGGCCCATCAGCCCCACCTGCAGCGAGGCCAGCGAACGCAGGGCAAATTCCCAGCTTTCCACGGTTTCCCCCAGGGCCTGCACCGTGTGCCCGAAGTCGGGGCTGAGCAGGTAGCCGGCGGTGCGGTCGATGGCCAGGGGCATGACCACCCGTTCGGCAG
>NZ_BAXF01000230.1:0-3422 GCF_001310435.1 Arthrobacter sp. JCM 19049
GTCCTGCAGCCACTGACGTGCCGCTGGCCCGCGGGGCGCTGCCGCGGCCCGGCGCAGGTCGAAGGAGCCAAGCAGCTGGGCAAGGTCCTGGTCCAGGGCGCTGACCGGGGTGCGGGCCTCGGAGTGTGTCCGGGCCATGCTCAGGTCGAGAGTTCGGTGTGCAGCTCGAGCAGTTCGTTGGTGATTTGGGCGAAGACGGACGCGGGGGCCTCGGGCAGCTGGGAGGCCTCGTTGATTTGGCTCAGGGCCTGTTCGGTCAGATCCCGGGCGTTCTCGCGGTGTCCGCGGTCGGCCAGCGCGCGCAGCAGGGTGATGCCTTCACGGGCTTCGGCTGCGATGCCCTCCGGTTCCCGCAGGGCCGGGCTGATCCCGTCAAAGGTGAAATGCAGCAGGATCCGGGAGAACAGTTCCATCTCTGATTCGTTGCTCATCAATACTCCTTGGCGCAGGCTAGGTTCGTCTCCAGTATGTCATTGACCCGGTGGGCGGCGGCGATGGGCAAATGCCACGGTCCGGCACCCCGTTCGGGAGATGCCGGACCGTGGCATGGTGCTGTCTTGCGTGCCGGGTGGAACCTAGCCCTGGGGCTCCCACTCGCCGGTGACCAGGTAGGTGACCTTGCGTGCCACCGAGACGCCGTGATCACCAAAGCGCTCCAGGTAGCGGCTGGTCAGCGACACGTCCACGGTGGTGGGGGCGTCCTCCTGCCAGTTTTCCTCGGCAATGACCTGGAAGACCGAGGAGTGCAGCTTGTCCAGTTCGCGGTTCAGCTCAATGATCTGGCTGGCGATGGCCAGGTCGCGGGTGTCCAGCAGCCGGCCCAGTTCCCGGGCAATGCGGATGTCCAGCTGGGCCATCTTGCTGAAGGTCTCGGAAATTGCCGAGGGCACCGCCCGCTTGGGGAAGCGCAGGCGCGCCAGCTGGGCCAGGTGCCGGGCCAGGTCGCCCATCCGTTCCAGCGAGGCGCTCATGCGCAGCGAACCGACAATCATGCGCAGGTCGCTGGCTACCGGCCCCTGCAGGGCCAGGGTGTCAATGGCCCGCTCATCGAGCTGGGTCTGCAGGAAGTCAATCTTCGCGTCTTCGGCAATGACCTCCTGGGCCAGGTCCACATCCGCGTTGGCCAGCGAGTCCCATGCGCGTTCCATCGCCTCGGCCACCCGCTGTGACATCTCAATGAGGTCTTCGCCGATCTGCTGCAGATCAGCCTGAAATACTTTGCGCACTCGCGTACGTCCTTTCGGGTCCTAGGCGTTCCAGCCCGTTTTCGGGCATGGCGGAGGGATCGTGAACAAGCCTGACAGCACCAGCTTAACTGTGCAGGAGCCAAAGGTGAACGTTTGGTGAACACCACACCCGAAGCGGGAAATCCGGCGACATCCGGCGCTTCACCACCGGTTAATGCCGATACCTGAAGGGGTGAACGAAGTCTTTCCAACCCTGATCGCCGGCCTGATCGGCCTGGCCCTCGGTGTTGTCGGCGTCCTGGCATACTTTTTCGCCCAACGCCGTTCGGCCCAGCTGCCGGCCGTGGATGAACCGACGCTGCCCGAGGGGGCCGCCGCGGTGCTCTCGGTGATCGGCCGCGCCTTCGTGGTGCTTGATGACGTTGACGGGGTGGTGCGCGCCAACCCGGCCGCCTACGCCTATGGGCTGGTGCGCGGACACACCCTGGTTCACGAACAGTTGGCCAACATGGTGCGCCGGGTCCGTGATGACGGGGTGATCACCGAAAGCCAGTTTGAGCTGCAGCGCGGGGCCATGGGTCCAGGAGCGCTGGTGGTGCACACCCGGGTGGCACCGCTGGGGGAGGAGTACATCCTGCTGCTGGCCGATGACCGCACCGAGATCACCCGCACCGAGGCGATGCGCAACGACTTCGTGGCCAACGTGTCCCACGAACTGAAGACCCCGGTCGGGGCGATTTCCCTGCTCGCCGAGGCGATCGAGGACGGAGCCGACGACCCGGTGGCGGTGCGCCGCTTCACCGGTCGGCTGCACAAGGAATCCTCCCGGCTCTCAGCACTGGTGCAGGACATCATCGAGCTCTCCCGGCTGCAAAGCAGCGACGCAATCGTGCACGGGGAGCAGGTGCAGGTGGCCGCCGTGGTGGCCGAGGCGGTGGACCGCAACAAGCTGCTGGCCGAGGAACGCAACATCACGATCTCGGTGGGCGGCCAGGTTCAGGCCCCCGTGCACGGGGACGCGGACCTGCTGATGACCGCGCTGCGCAATCTGATCGACAACGCCATCCGCTACTCCCCGGAGCACAGCGCCGTCGGGGTGGGGCTGCGCGAGCGGGACGGGTTCGCCCTGATCTCCGTGACCGACCAGGGCCCGGGCATCTCCGCGGAGGAGCAGGAACGGGTGTTCGAACGCTTCTACCGGGTGGATTCGGCCCGTTCCCGCCAGACCGGGGGCACCGGCTGGGGCTGAGCATCGTCAAGCACGTGCTGGCCAACCACGGCGGGGAGGTCTCGCTGTGGTCCCAGGAGGGACAGGGATCAACGTTCACCCTGCGCATCCCGACCTTGGATGAGCAGGATCTTGATTTGGAGGAGCCGGTTGTGCGCTCCGCCAGTGGAACTAGCGCGACCGCCGAGGGCGGGCGTGAAGGAGGAAACCGATGACCCGGATTTTGATCGTCGAGGATGAGGAGTCGCTGTCCGACCCGCTCTCCTACCTGCTGGAGCGTGAGGCTTCGAGGTACGCATCGCCGATGACGGGATCACCGCGGTTACCGAATTTGAGCGTCACGGGGCGGACCTGGTCCTGCTGGACCTGATGCTCCCGGGGCAGCCGGGAACCGAGGTGATCCGCCAGATCCGGGCCACCAGCCAGGTGCCGGTGATCATGCTGACCGCCAAGGACTCGGAGATCGACAAGGTGGTGGGCCTGGAACTGGGGGCCGATGACTATGTCACCAAACCCTATTCCTCGCGCGAGCTGCTGGCCCGGATCCGGGCCGTGCTGCGCCGCCAGGGCGAAAGCGAGGAGCTGCTGACCAACGTGGTCACCGCCGGGCCGGTGCGCATGGATGTGGAACGCCACGTGGTGTCCGTGAACAACGAGGAAATCGCGATGCCGCTCAAGGAATTCGAACTGCTGGAAATGCTGCTGCGCAACGCCGGACGGGTGCTCACCCGCGGCCAGCTGATCGACCGGGTGTGGGGCAGCGACTACGTGGGCGACACCAAGACCCTGGACGTGCACGTCAAGCGGTTGCGTTCGAAGATTGAGACGGACCCGGCCGCCCCGGCGCACCTGGTGACGGTGCGTGGACTGGGCTACAAGTTCACGGTGTAAACCCGACCGCCCGGGTGGATCCGCAGCATTGGGCCGTCGACACAAGGTGCCGGCGGCCCAATGCCGTGCAAGGGCCCTGGCGCGCTCGGGCAGCGCACCGTCGCTGCCCACCGGGG
>NZ_BAXF01000231.1:0-3412 GCF_001310435.1 Arthrobacter sp. JCM 19049
CGCCGGCACCCCGGGCAAGCGCCTGGCGCTGCCCAACGCCCGTGTGCTGATCCACCAGCCGGCCATGGGCGGAGGGGAGCGCGGCACCGCGACCGACCTGCAGATCCAGGCCGAGGAAGTCATGCGCATGCGCGAATGGCTGGAGAACACCCTCTCCTCACACACCGGTCAGGACACCGAGAAGGTCCGCAACGACATCGAGCGTGACCTGTTCATGACGGCCGATGAAGCCAAGACCTACGGCATTGTGGACGAGGTGCTCACCTCCCGCAAGCTCGCTCGCCAGGTCGGGCACTAGCAGCAAACCGGGTGGTGACCCGGGAATAAAGAAGTGAACGATGGCGGTTTACCGAGAGTAACCCCGAGCAGGCAGCGGGCACACGACCGGTAGACCGCCATCTTCAGCTAAAGCGTCGCCGTCCTGTCTTAGACTTAACTTTAGATCACGGTCCTCAACTTATAGGGAGAACAGCGCGATGGCACGAATGGGAGAAGGTTCGGACCTGCTGAAGTGTTCTTTCTGCGGAAAGAGCCAGAAGCAGGTCAAGAAGCTGATCGCAGGCCACGGTGTCTATATCTGCACCGAATGCATTGAGCTGTGCAACGAAATCATCGCCGAGGAGTTCGCCGAGGAACACACCAGCGAGGAATTTTCGCTGCCCAAGCCCCGAGAGATCTTCTCCTCCCTGGAGGAGTACGTCATCGGGCAGGAAGCCGCCAAGCGCGCCCTGTCCGTGGCCGTGTACAACCATTACAAGCGCATCCACGGCAACCAGGACAAGGCCCCCGTCGCGGCCCTGACCAACGATGACCCGCTCAGCGACGTCGAGGTCTCCAAGTCCAACATCATGCTCATCGGCCCCACCGGCTGCGGCAAAACCTATCTGGCCCAGTCGCTGGCCAAGAAACTGAATGTCCCGTTCGCGGTCGCCGACGCGACCAGTCTGACCGAGGCCGGCTATGTCGGTGAGGATGTGGAGAACATCCTGCTCAAGCTCATCCAGGCCGCCGACTACGACGTGAAGAAGGCCGAAACCGGGATCATCTACATTGACGAGATCGACAAGATCTCGCGCAAGAGCGAAAACCCGTCCATCACCCGCGACGTTTCCGGGGAAGGCGTGCAGCAGGCACTGCTGAAGATCCTGGAGGCACCGTCGCCGCCGTGCCGCCCCAGGGTGGACGCAAGCACCCGCACCAGGACTTCCTGCAGCTGGACACCACCAACATTCTGTTCATCGTCGCCGGCGCCTTCGCCGGGCTGGAGGAAATCATCTCCTCCCGCGCCGGACGCAAGGGCATCGGCTTCGGGGCGCCGCTGACCGCGCTGAAGTCCGAAACCGCCTCCTACTCGGACGTGCGGCCCGAGGACCTGCTGAAGTTCGGGCTGATCCCCGAGTTCATTGGCCGCCTGCCGGTGATCACCACCGTGGAACACCTGGACCGCGAGGCCCTGGTCCGGGTGCTGACCGAGCCGAAGAACGCGCTGGTCAAGCAGTACCAGAAGATGTTCCAAATGGATGGGGTGGCCCTCAGCTTCGAACAGCCGGCACTGGAGGCCATCGCCGAACTGGCGATCGAGCGGGAAACCGGTGCCCGCGGCCTGCGCGCCATCCTGGAGGAGACCCTGGCCTCGATCATGTTCGACCTGCCCAGCCTGGAGGACATCGGGGAAGTGGTCGTCACCCGTGAGGTGGTGCTCGACGGCGCCGAACCGACCCTGGTTTCCGCCGCCGTCTCCGACAAGCGCGGCAAGAAGTCCGCCTAGGACCGGCCGCCGGCTTTGCAGAACCGCAGCCGGCGTCGGCACCGCGGGAGAGCGCAGTAGTACACAGAACGCAACGTCGAGAAGAAAGTGGGAATCACCATGGCAGAACGAGCCCAAGTAGGTTTCTGGTTCGATCCGATCTGCCCCTTCGCCTGGGCCACCAGCCGCTGGATAAAGGAAGTGGAAAAGGTCCGCGACGTGGACGTGACGTGGAACGTCATGAGCCTGTCCGTGCTGAACGAGGGACGCGACCTGGATGCGGACTACCGCAAGTCGATGGACAGCGCCTGGGCTCCGGTACGGGTGATCATTGCCGCCGCGGCCGAACACGGTGAGCAGTACAAGGACAAGCTGTACACCGCCATGGGCGAACTGATCCACTACGAAAAGGTTCAGGACCGCGAGGAAGTGGTCCGCCTGGCCCTGGAACGGGTGGGTCTTCCGGCCGAGCTGGCCGAGGCCGGGCAGAGCGATGCCCACGATGACGCGCTGCGCGCCAGCCATGAGGCCGGCATCAACAAGGTGGGCCAGGACGTGGGCACGCCCATCGTGGAGGTCAACGGCACCGCGTTCTTCGGCCCGGTCATTACCAGGGTCCCCACCGGCGAGGACGCGGGCAAGTTGTTCGACGCCTCCGTGCAGCTGGCTTCCTTCCCGTACTTCTTCGAGATGAAGCGCACCCGCACCGAGAGCCCGGTCTTCGAGAACTAGGCATGACCCAACGAGAATGGCGACCACTAAGTGTGGTCGCCATTCTCGTTTAGTCCCCTCCAGATCGTAGGCCACGTGAAAGGAAAATCAGTGGCACTAGCTAAGCAAGCTTCCCCCGACGGCTCGATGCGGCCCCACCCCATACCCCGGGTGATCGCGGCGGTGCTGCTGATCCTGGGCCTGCTGGCCCTGCCCACCGGGATCATCAGCCACTGGGGCAAAACACAGCTGCTGGACACACCCACCTTCAATGTCGCCCTGGCCCCGCTGGCCCAGGATCCAGGGATCCAGCAACAGGTCACGGACGAAGCCACCGGCGCCATCATGGACCGGGTGGAATCCTTGGTGCACGACTCCCGGATCCCCGCCGATAGGCTGCCGCAGTGGCTCTCGACCCTGACCCAGCAGACCGGAACGGCGCTGGGGAATGCACTGGTCACCGCCCTGGATGAGAAGGTTCAGCCGCTGGTGCATGAGGCGGTGCAGTCCGCGGTGCGTTCCGACGCGTTCGCCCGGGCCTGGGAGCAGGGTGTGCATCTGAGCCACACCCAGAGCCTGGCGGTGCTGCGTGAAGAAAGCTCCACGGTCAACCTGCAGGACTCCGGACGCCTGAGCATCAACCTGGGGGTGCTGGTTGACGCCGTGAAAACCGACCTGGAGCAGCGCGGGGTTTCCCTGGCCTCACTGATCCCGGACGTCGATCATGAGGTGGTGCTGCTGCACTACTCGGATTTGGGCCAGGCCAAGGGTGGGTGGCGTTCTTCGACGCCACCGGCGGCTGGCTGCTGTGGGCGAGCCTGGTCCTGCTGGCTGCCGGGCTGCTGCTGAACTACCGTGCATTGCCGTTGACGGCGGCCACTGCCAGCCTGCTGCTGGCCGCGGTGGTCGCGCTGTCCGACTTCGTCCAGTCCTCCCTGGGCCGCTGGCTCGGCC
>NZ_BAXF01000232.1:0-3401 GCF_001310435.1 Arthrobacter sp. JCM 19049
TCCCAGGGCATCACCACCGCGGCCGTCCCGAGCACCGACGTGGCGTCGTTCGTCCCGACGGCCCGGAAGCTGCAGCGCGGTGCCGGCCGCATTGATGTCTTTGTCAGCAAAAGCTATCCGCTCTCACCGGCCCGCTATGTCCCCAAGACCAAGACGGTAAAGGGCACCTCCATCCGGCTGCGGCCCGAGGCGGCTGACGCCTATTTGAAGATGAAGACGGCGGCGAAGAAGTCCGGCGTGAACATTGCCCTGGTCAGCGGCTACCGCTCCTATGACCGGCAGGCCCAGCTGTTCCGGCAATACACCCAGCAGTACGGGTCAAAGTATGCCCAGCGGATCTCCGCGAAGCCCGGCACCAGTGAACACCAGACCGGCCTGGCCGTGGACGTGGGCAACACCAACCACCAGTGCGGCCTGCAGGCCTGCTTCGAATCCACCAAGCTGGGGCGCTGGATGGCCAAGAACGCCCACAAGTACGGCTTCATTCTGCGCTACCCCAAGGGCTACGAGTCGGTGACCGGATACGCCTACGAACCATGGCACTTCCGCTATGTGGCGCGTCCCTGGCCAAGAGCTACACCCAGTCCGGGGCCAAGACCCTGGAGCACTACTACGGGGTGGCCAAGGCCAAGCCGAAGGCGGAGAAGCCCAAGACCCAGGCTCCCAAGGGCGCCTCGAGCGCCAAGACGGAGGCGAACCTGAACCTGCGCAGCGGGGTAGGCACCAAGCACAAGGTCCTGCTGACCATTCCGAAGGGCAAGAAGGTCAGCCTGACCGGCAAGACCTCCAAGGGCTGGTACCAGGTGAAGTACGCCTCCAAGACCGGCTGGGTTTCGGGCACCTACCTGGGCAGCTTCTCCGGCAGCAAGCTCAAGACCCAGACTTCCCCGTCAAAGCCGAAGAGCTCGGCAAAGACCAAGAAGACCACGGCGAACCTGAACCTGCGCACCAAGGCGGGCACGGGCAACAAGATCCTGCTGACCATCCCGAAGGGCAAGAAGGTCAGCCTGACCGGCAAGACCTCCAAGGGCTGGTACCAGGTGAAGTACTCCTCCAAGACCGGATGGATTTCGGGCAAGTACCTGCGCTGACCGGTTGCCGTCCCGGTGAGAGCGGGCAGCCGGGGTACCTCAAGCAAAACAGCAGGCAAGGGGTGGGACGAAGTCGATTCGTCCCACCCCTTGCCTGGTTAACGCCTCGGCCGATCGGCCAGCTTTGCGGATGGTGGCTGGCGTTCGCCGAGCAGCCCGCGCATCACGCTGATCACCGCCGAAGCCACCTGGCTGATCTCGTTTTCCTTCATTCCACGGGTAAAGGAGAGCCGGATGGCGGTATGCGCCAGTTCCGGCTCGTACCCCATGGCGCTGAGCACCGGGGAGGGATTGGTGGATCCGGCGGCGCAGGCCGAGCCCGAGGAGCACAGCACCCCGTGACGTTCCAGCTCAATCAGCACGGTCTCCCCGGCGGTGCGCGGGAAGACCAGGGACACGATCCCGCCGATGCGTTGGGTCGGGTGTCCGGTAAGCGCCACCGATCCTGGGAACTGCTCGTTGAGCTGCTGGTGATCCGCTCAATCAGGTAGGGGCCGTAGCCCTCCCCGGCCCCGGCCGCGCGTTGTTCGCGCACGATTTGCAGCCGGGCGATCCCGGCGCGCCGGCCGGGTTTTCGGTCCCCGAACGCACCCCGCGCTGCTGGCCACCGCCGTGCAGCAGCGGCACGATCGGGTGGTTGGCAGCGTAGTAGAGCACCCCGGTGCCTTCAGCGCCCCAATCTTGTGACCGGAGATGCTCAGCGCATCCACGTGCGGGGTCAAGTCACTCAAATCCAGCCATCCGGCGGCCTGCACCGCGTCGGTGTGCATGAACGCGCCGGCCGCGCGAGCCAGGCGTCCGAGCTGCGCAATGGGCTGGATGGTGCCGACCTCGTTGTTCACGGCCATGACCGAGACCACCGCGGTCTTCGCATCGATCAGCCGCTCGGCGGCCGCCAGGTCCACTACGCCCTCGTGGTCCACGGGGATCAGCTCATGGGTGAAACCGTGGTGTTCGGCCAGGAACGCGGCCGCGTCCTGCACCGCGGGATGCTCGATGGCGCTGGTGATAATCTTCCGTTCCCGTGGGGCCGCCAGGGCCGCACCGATGACGGCGAGGTTGTCGGCCTCGGTGCCTCCGGAGGTGAAGTAGATTTCATGCTCCCCCACCCCCAGCTCATTGGCCACGGTGTTGCGGGCCCAGCTGACCGCCCGTTCGGCGTTGCGCCCCAGCTCATGACGGGAGGACGGGTTGCCAAAGTCATGGGTCAGCAAGGGACTGATGGTGTCCAGCACCTGCTGGTGGGCGGGCGCGGTCGCCGCGGCATCCATGTAGATCATCCGATCACCATATCCAATCCCAGATCGATGGCCGCCACCGAATGGGTGATGGCGCCGGAGGAAATGATGTCCACCCCGGTTTCGGCGATCTCGGCGACCGTGGCGGCGTTGACGTTCCCGCTGGCCTCGACGATGGCCTGGCCGTCAATGAGTTCCAGGGCGGCCGGGATGTCCGCCGGGGCAAAGTTGTCCAGCATGATCACATCCACCCCAGCGGCCAACACCGCGGGATCTGGCTGATGTCATCGACTTCCACCTCCATGGCGGTGGTGTGCCCGAGCCGGGAACGCACCTGGCGCAGCGCACTGGTCAGTTGCTCGCCGTCCCCCAGCAGGGCCAGGTGATTGTCCTTGGCCATGAACGCCTCGGAGAGGTTGTCCCGGTGGTTCACTCCCCCGCCGCAGCGCACCGCATAGCGTTCCAGGCTCGCAGGCCGGGAGTGGTCTTGCGGGTGTCGGCGATGCGCGCCTTGGTGTGCGCCACCTTCCCCACCAGTTCGGCGGTGGCGGTGGCAATGGCGCTCATTCGCTGCAGCAGGTTCAGCCCCACCCGTTCGGCGGTGAGGATGCTGGCGGCCAGCCCGCTCACGGTGATCAGCTCGTCCCCCACCTCGAAACGCTGCCCGTCAGCGACGTGGGCCGTGACCTGGATGTCCTGATCCACCTGCTGCATGACCCGTTCGAACACGCCGCTGCCGGAAAGCACGCCAGGTTGGCGGGCCACCACGGCGGCGCGGGCGGTGACCGCCGCGTCCAATACGGTGGTGGCGGTGATGTCCCCGCGTGGGCAATCCTCCAGCAAGGCGAGCGACACAATGGCATCAATGACGGAGCGCGGGACAGGGTGGATGGAACTCATCAGGCGTAGATTTCCTCGAAGGTGTTGGTGGTGGTCTGTTCGCTGAGCGGAAGCTGCCAGCAGGTGCGTGCTGCCGGTTGCGGCTCGGGGTGATCGGTCCGGTAGTGCGCCCCCAGGCTGTGGGTGCGTTCCTGGGCGGACGTGGGCGCTCAGGCGGGCAACGAGCAGCAGG
>NZ_BAXF01000233.1:0-3384 GCF_001310435.1 Arthrobacter sp. JCM 19049
CAGTGGTGTCAATCGCCTTGACCTTGGTCGGAGCGATGCGCACCGCCTCGATCCCGGCCTGGAGCACCACCGAGCCTGCACTGCCCAGGGTGATGACCGCATTCCTGATCCCCCGCGTGCTAAGCAGGTCGGTCACCGCAGACCAGGCCGCGAGGGGCGCCTGGGCATCGGGCAGCGGCTGCCCGCCAGGAACTGGGAAGCCTCATGCACGTTGACCAGCAGCACGTCGGTGGCCTGGACCAGCGCCGGGTCCACCTCCGCGTAGGGGGAAAGGTTCAGCAGCACGGTGGCGCCATGCCGCTGGCCGGCCTGCGCGGCGGCCAGCACTGTATCGGGGGCGACCTCCAGCACAGGCAGACCACGCCGGCCCGGGCAAAGCGCTGCTCCTCCTGCTCCACATCCTCACGGTCCAGGGTGCCGTTCGCGCCGGCGGAAATGACAATGGTGTTCTCCCGCTGGCATCCACCGTGATCACCGCGACCCCGGTCTCCACCTGTCCCCGGCGGTAGACGCTGGAGACGTCAACTCCGGCGGCCCGGCAGGAATCCAGCAGCATCGCACCGTTCGCGTCGTTGCCCACGGCTCCGATCAGGGCCACCCCGCCCCCCAGTTTCGCGGCGGCCACGGCCTGGTTGGCGCTCTTGCCGCCCGGCCCGACGTTGAAGCCGTGCCCGTGCAGGGTTTCCCCGGGCTGGGGGTGGCGGTGGGTGTAGATCCCCAAATCGGCGTTCAGCGATCCGACTACGATAATTTCTCGTCCTGGTGTGGCGTTCATGCCTCGACCTCCGCATCGACGGGCTTGGGAATCAACAACGACGTGGCCAGGGCCAGCACGGTAATGACCAGGCCGGTGACCAGCACGGCCAGGTAGGACCCGTGTACGCCCAGCGGCGCCGCGGCCACCTGCACGGCCGGCAGCAGCAGGAAGCTGACCCCGGCACCGAGGTTAAACGCCCCGGCGTTCATCCCCGGCAGGAAGCCCGGGTTGCCCGGGGGTGAGAGGACCACGCCCAGTCCGTTGAGCATGATGTTCACCGTACCGGCATAGCAGATGCCCAACAACGCGCTGCCGGCGATCATCCACGGCAGGGAGTTCAGGCCCAGGACCAGGATCAGCACCAGGGACAGGATGGAGCCGATCATTCCGGCGCGCAGCACCGTGGTGTAGCCAAGGACCGGGGCCAGCCGTCCGCTGATGGGGCCGAACACCCAGCCCAGCAGGGCGTACGGGGTCAGGATCAGCAGCGCGGTCTGGGTGGCCCCGATGCCGAAGCCGGGCTCGGCGGCCTGGACGAAGGCCGGGATGATCCCGTTGATGACGGCGAAAATACCGGTCATCGTCAGCAGGGTGGTCAACAACGGCGCCCAGGTGGAACGCAGGCGCAGATGGCGGATCTGCACCATCGGCTCGGCGACCCGCTGTTCGGTGCGCCAGAACGCGGCAAAGCACAGTCCGGCGAGCGCCAGCAGCGCCAGTGAGATCAGCAGCGTGTCGGTGCTGAAGGCGCCAATGAGCGTGGCCGCCTCGTTCAGGGCCGTGAGCAGCGCACCCACGGCGATCACAATGTAGATGACTCCGCGCCAGTCCATGCCGGTCCCCGCCTGCGGCTTGCTTTCGGTGCACAGCATCGCCACCGCGACGGTGGCCAGCAGGGCGAGCACGACCATGAACCAGAAGATCGAGCGGAACCCGAAGTTCTCAGCCAGGTAGCCGCCGAGGAAGGAGTCCACCCCGGCCACCCCGCCGTTCACGGCAGGATCAATCCCATGAGGGTGCCGTAGCGTTTCGGGTCGCTCACCGCGCTGCGCAGCATCAGCAGGCACAGTGGCACGGTGGGCCCGGAGACACCCTGGATGATGCGCCCGACGAACAGCCACCCGATGTTGGGGGCCAGCGCCGCGATCATCGAACCGACGGCGGTGGCCAGCATCATGCCCACCAGCACCCGCTTGCGCCCCACCACATCGCTGAAGCGCGGCAGGAAGAGGGAGAACAGTGCCGCCGTGGTGAAGAACCAGGTCTGGCTCAGCCCGATGGAGGCCTGGTCGGCGTTCAGTTCCTCGCCCATGGTGACCAGGGCCGGGGACAGCATGGAGGCGTTGAGCTGGAAGGCCACGCAGGCGGTGAGCAGGGCGATCATCAACCCCGCGGCATTGCGCCGGTCGGTTCCCGGCATCGCTGGGGCGCTCACCGGGCACCGGCGTTCTGTGCGGTGGGCAGCTGGACTTCACCGATGTTGTGCAGCGCCTGGATCACCAGGTCCCAGAAGCGTTCGTGGTCCAGCTCCATTGCCACCGAGGTGTTGCAGTCGGCGGGGGCCGGGGCGCGGAAGTCGGCGACGGTCATGCCCAGGGTCAGTGCGCCGGACAGTTCAATGTCCACCGGCACCTTGACGGTGGAGACCACGGTGGGGTCGATGACGTAGGCAACTGCGCAGGGTCGTGCACCGGTGGGGCGTCAAAGCCTGGGCGTCCTTGTAGGCGGCCTTGAAGAAGTCCATCAGTTCGCGCACGAAGCGGGCCGGTGCGGTGCCCACCGCTTCGATCCGTTCGATGACCTCGTCGGTCGCCAGCGCCTGGTGCGTCAGGTCCAGGCCCACCATCACCACCGGCCAGGATTCGTTGAAGACGATGTGCGCGGCCTCGGGGTCGATCTTGATGTTGAACTCGGCCACGGCCGACCAGTTGCCGACATGGCAGCCCCCGCCCATGAGCACCACTTCACGCACGCGCTCGACGATGCGTGGTTCCTTGCGGGCGGCAAGCGCAATATTGGTCAGCCCGCCGGTGGGCACCAGGGTGATTTCCCCCGGTTCGTGGCTCATGATCGTCTCGATGATCAGGTCCACGGCGTGGCGCCGATCCAGTTCAATGGCCGGTTCCGGCTGCAGCGGTCCATCCATCCCCGAATCCCCGTGGATGTCGGGGGCGTTTTCAATGGTGCGCACCAGCGGCCGGGCACAACCGGCGGCGAAGGGAACACCGGTGATTCCGGCGATGGTTCCCACGGCCAGCGCGTTGGCGGTGACCTTTTCCAAGGTCTGGTTGCCCACCACGGTGGTGACGGCCAGCAGGTCGATCCGCGGGTTGCCATGGGCCAGCAGCAGAGCCACCGCGTCGTCATGCCCGGGGTCGCAGTCCAGGATGATCTTGCGCGGCGCATCGGGGTTCGTCACGGCCATCAGGTCCTCCACATCATTGGGGAACCGGCCGCTTGGGCCGGTACAGAGCTTGGTTCTGGGAAGATTCTGCTCCGTTAAGCGCTTTACGTCAAACGCTTAACTTGGCTTCGGGTTTGGGGTCCCCGCGCCCACCTGCCCCAGGGGGCGCAGCGGATAGGATAGTGACATGAATCCCAAGGACCCAGCCACCGGCGAACGGCCG
>NZ_BAXF01000234.1:0-3357 GCF_001310435.1 Arthrobacter sp. JCM 19049
CCGGGCCGGTGCGGCACTGGTCACCGCGGACGCCGTAGGTGTCCGTGGCCGGCTGGCCCCGGTGTCGCTGACGGTGCGCGGCCGCAGCTGGCTGCTGATCACCGGGCCAATGGTGCCGGGAAATCAACCCTGCTGGCGATCCTCGCCGGGGAGCTGCACCCGGATCAGGGAGCAGTTCACCACTCGGCCCACGCCCGGCGTGCCTTCCTGCAGCAGGAGTCCGCGCTTCCGTTGGAGCAGCGGGCGAGCACGATCTACGCCAACCACGTGGACCGGCTGGTCGCCGCCGGTATGGTGCCCGACAAACGGGTGGTGGGGTTGGCGAGCCTGGGACTGCTGCGCTCGGCGGAAATGAACAAGCGGGTGGGAGAGCTGTCCATGGGACAGCAACGCCGGCTTGATCTTGCCCTGGTGCTGGCCGCACGCCCGAACCTGCTGTTGCTCGATGAACCGACCAACCACCTGTCCATCACCCTGGTGGACGAGTTGACCGAGGCCTTTGATGCGACCGAGGCGGCGATTGTGCTTTCCAGCCACGACCGGCAGCTGCTCCGGGATCTGGGGCACTGGCCCCAGCTGGAGCTTCAGCCGGTCTCTGGAAAGGAGCCGAACATCTAACCGTTGTTGCCGTAACCCGATATTGCATTTCGCCATTCGGTTGCGATCCCAGCATGCCACGGTGTGTTTCGCGTCGTATTTTGGTTTTCCGCGTGGCGTGTCCTTGCAGATGTGCGCACCCAATTCCATACTTACGGGTAATGTTTTCCGGGTGCATCACAGTCCTGATGCTGAACGAAGTCACTCGATCCGTTTAGGAGGAAGTAATGGGTTTCATAGGTTGGATTGTTTTGGGCCTGATTGCCGGTGCGATCGCGAAAGCGATCAAGCCAGGTGAGCAAGGTGGCGGCTGGCTCGTGACCTTGCTGCTGGGTGTTGTTGGCGCCATCGTTGGCGGTTGGATTGGATCCGCGATCTTCGGAGTCGGAGTGGACGAATTCTGGTCCCTGTCAACCTGGTTGCTGGCCATCGGCGGTTCGCTGATCGTCCTCGTTATCTGGGGACTGCTCACGCGCAAGCGGCTTAACCTGCACGACTGAACGGGTCCTACCTTTTGGGGTAGGGCCCCGTTCTCTATTGTCGGCCTGATGCTACCTCCACCAGCAAGACGAGCGGACTAAGAACTGGATTGTGCATTGCCGCTCCTGGGAAAGAACACGCCAGAGGGCCCTAAGGACCTTAGCGGTCGAACTCCATCGGGTTTCAGTCTCGTCACTGGAAGGGAACTCGCGGATTCCCTCAAAGCCCTCCTAAGAGGGAAGCCTGCTCCGCGTCGTCTGCCCAACGCCGGCGCTTCGTACTTCCAAAGAGTTCATCCCGTAACGAGAAATCTAAACGACAAAGCAAGTGCTCCGACGGACCACTGCCCACTTCGGGGTGGTTCAAGAAGATATTTAGCAGTCAGCAACGGTTCCCGCAGACACGATCACGAGCGCAACAGCGATCGCACCGCATGACAAACGACGCGGCACGGCACCTACCCGTTCACTATAAGTACCCAGGACCTGTCCCCAACATTTGCCGTGAGCTTGCCTCGGGTTCTCCAATCCGCGGCTCGACAGTCGCGTCTATCTATGTAATGGTTTAACCAATTGTTAGGCAGAAAGAACGCTACACGGAGGTTCAACGTGAACATCAAAAAGAAAATTGCCGCCGCTAGCCTAAGCTTTGGCCTTATTGCGGGGGCAGGCTTGGCGACAGCACCCGCGGCCAACGCAGGAAGCTTCGCCGGATCAACACTGACCTTCTTCAAAACGCAGAAAGACTGCGAAGTCTGGCGTGCAATTCGTATCGTGCAGCAGGCCGCTAAGATGAACGGCGTGCGGGTGAGCGAGTCCTGGTGCAAGTATGACCCCAAAGCCCAAAGCCGGTACAACGTCTCCGGCAAGCCGTGGGTCGGATACGTCGGACTCTGGCGCGACTAGGTATTATGCAGAGCCCGCGCGCTGACTAAGCAACCAGGGTGTTCCCCCGGTCGTAATTGACGGCCTGGGAACCGCTGAGAGGTGTGACAGCTTTCAGTGTGGAGCGCCTCGTGGTTCTCGTTCGCTCGAGTAATGCGCTGTGGTCCGTATACCGCGACAGGAAAGACACGGCTGATCGGGCGCTCACTCAGATCCCGGCGCACCGTCGGGATCGCTCAAGAGGGGGCGAGCTCAATCAAAGTAGGGAACCATGGGGCTCGTCGAACCCTGGCCGGAATCGCGTAAGAACATGTTCGGTCTGATCGCTGGACTCTGTTGAGAAGTCAGAGCTGTTTGACGGGCATGAGCGAGCCTGTGGAGAACAGAGTCACGACTCATGCATTGCCCGGTAGTGGCTGCGGTAGCTCCAAAAGACTGCATTTGGCCCCTGCGCGCAGAAGAACGACGGCTAGCCACAAAGGATCCATTAGCTACGACAGTGCGACGGTTGTATCCCCGCGGGAAAACACATTGAAACCCTTGACCGAACCGGAGACATTAGAGTGCTCGAATACACGAGGAACTTGCGACGGTCAACACTACACAATGGATACAAAAACCCGCTGCCACCAACCTGTTGAGGCGAGTGACAGCGGGTTTTGTGTGGTGGGCCCTACCGGGATCGAACCGATGACATTCACGGTGTAAACGTGACGCTCTACCAGCTGAGCTAAAGGCCCTTGACCTGCGACAAGAGGAAAAACCTTCCTGCCAACAGGGAATAACTTTACTGGAGCCGGTCCCGGTGCGCAAATCTTTGATCAGTGATGTGGCTCTCTCCGGTGGCATCCGCTCGCGGCCCCGACCCCGCTCCTGGCCCTACCGGCGTACGAAGCCAAGCGGTATGGTGGGCATCCCCCGATTCACCTCAGCAGCCCGTGACGGGCGCGGCGAAGGAGAATGGCCCTGGCGCGGTTTCTGCTGGCGGCGACACCCTTTGCAGGTCACGTGGTGCCCATGCTCGCCCTCGCTGGCACGCTGGTGGGTCGCGGGCACCAGGTGCGGTTCTATACCGGGGAAAAATACGCGCACCTGGCCCTCGAGGTGGGGTGCGATCACGTGCATGCGCCTGGCCCAAGATTTCGACGACGACGACCTGGAAGCGACTTTCCCGAAGGTCAGCGAGGGCGCAGTCTCTCCAGCCTGCTGGCCAGCGTGCGCCAGGTCTTCTTCAGCAACGGGCCCGGGCAGGCGCGCGACCTGATCGCAGCGCACCGCAGCGTTCCGGTGGAAGCGCTAATCGGTGAGAACATGTGCTTCGGCACCGGGTTGGCGCACGAGATGACCGGCGTCCCTGGGCCTCGGTCACCCTGTCCGCCCTGCCCTTTCCCACCAC
>NZ_BAXF01000235.1:0-3356 GCF_001310435.1 Arthrobacter sp. JCM 19049
TCGCGCAGCGCCTGCAGGTTGACGCGGTGCTGGTGCGCGGCGTGGCGGTCGCCCTGGCCCTGCTGGGCGGAGTGGGCTTGATCGCCTACGGCCTGGCGTGGGCGTTCCTGCCGGATGAGAACGACCAAATCCACGTCGAGCAGGCGCTGCAGAAGAACTGGACCAGCGGCATGACCGGTGCCCTGGTCACCTTCCTGCTCGGTGTCGGGCCCGCCCCCTGGGCCTTTAGCAGCATCGCCCCGTTCGTGTGGCCGCTGCTGATTGTCGCCGGCGTGCTGTTCGTGGTCTTTAGCCGCAACAACACGAAGTTCGCCCGCGGTCCGCGCCCCACCGACACCGCCGCCCCGACCTATCCGGCGGATGCCAGCGGACACACCGGCAGCACCGCAGTGGTGCTGCATGATCCGGAAGTCAGCTGGCAGGACCCGGCTCCTTCAGCGAACCCGGTGGATGACACGGTCCGCGCTGAGCAGGACCTGCCACGGCAGCCCGGGCCGCAGAACATCTTCGGGCGCTCGGCCTCCGACGCGCCACCCCGTTCCCGCTTCAACATCAAGGAGCCCACCATGGAGTCCGATTCGGGCCACTACTACCCCGGCACCCAGCCCCCTTCCGGGCAGGATGAGTACCCCGGCAAGGATTACTACATCGGCAAGGAGTCCAAGGGCAAGCAGAAGATTCCGTTGGCACCCCCGATCCCAGGTTGGGTGGCCACCATCATTGTCGGGGCGACGGCACTGATCATTGCCGTGGTCTTCGGCCTTGACTACCTCGGACTGGTCGACTTCCCCGGCGGCTCCTGGCCGTTGGCGCTGTCCCTGGGCCTGCTCTTCGTGGGTCTGGCCCTGGTGATCGCGGCCCTGGCACACCGCACCAGTGGGGGCCTGCTGGGGTTGGCGATCCCGCTGCTGGTGCTGACCCTGATCTTCGGCAACTCCGGGGCCGTAAGCAGCAGCGGATTTGGCACCAGCTCCGGCGGGGTCATCACTTCGGACAGCGACGGTGAGTACAACGCGATCTTCAGCAACGCCACCATCGACCTGCGACAGTACGCCGACATCACCTCACCAACCACCGTCGAGGTCAACACCGTCTTTGCCTCGGTGAACCTGCGGCTGCCCGAGGAAGTGCCGGTACGCATCCAAAGTGATGGCATCTTCCTCTCCCAGCACGGTAGCGGCGCCCCGGGGAGCAGCGACTCGAGCAAACCACTGCTGATCGTGGACGTGAACGGCGCCTTCTCAAAGATCAAGGCGCTGCCCTCGGACTCCAGCACCGTGACCACCCCAGATTTCTAAGGATGAGCAACAATGACTCCCGAAAAATATGACCGTTCCAAGTTCCCCACCGGAACCCTGGTATTCGGATTGATCCTGGTTCTGGTGGCACTGGCACAATTGAGCAGTCACGTGCTGTCCTGGGACTTCGACGCCCCGCTGTTCTTTATCGCGTTGATTGCCCTGGCCGGTGTCGCGTTGATCGTCTCGGGCATCGGCTCGGCCCGGCGTGCGGCCAAACGCAAGGAGTACCCGCCACACGACTCGACCACCTTCTAGTACCCTGGGGTACTTTCACCCCGTGGCCCGTCCCCGAGGCGGACGTTGGCCGAACCCATTCTTTTGACGAGCACTATCTAAGGACGGACCCTGATGGATAAATTCTTCAACTCCCTGCGTTCCATGCCGCTGCGTCGCGGACCGGCGCGCATGGCCGGCGGTGTGGCTGGCGGCATTGCCGACAAGTTCGGCTGGGACGTTTCGCTTGTGCGGATCGCGATGCTGCTCTCCTTCCTGCTGCCGGTCATTGGCATTGGCGCCTACATCGTGGCGTGGCTGCTGATTCCGGCCCAGGATGGCAGCATTATCCTGCAAAAGTGGTTGCGCGCGCTGTAGCAGCCGCGTCCCGGCAAGCGGGGCGAGAGTGGCGGCGCGTACACCGGAAGGGATCTTTCCGGTGTACTCGCCGCCACATCCTTAAGCCGATAGACTCGCAACGTAGACGGCTCAACGGGGCGCTGTGGACAACGACAGATGATGAACAGATCCAATCCATGAGGGTGGCCGGCCCACTGGTCCTGCTCCCCACGCATCGGTGCGGCTGTTCGTCCCGGCAGAAATGAGCAGATATGCGTATTGGCCTGTTGACCTCCGGCGGCGACTGCCCCGGCTTGAACGCGTCATCCGCGGCGCTGTGCTGAACGGGATCAAAAGCTACGACTATGAATTCGTCGGGTTCCGTGACGGCTGGCGCGGGGTCAAGGAAGGCGACCTGATGCCGCTGCCGCGCCACCAGGTGCGCGGCATCTCCAAGCAGGGCGGAACAATCCTGGGCACCTCACGCACCAACGTTCGAGGGCGAAAACGGGGGTCCGGAGCAGATCCGCCAGACCCTGGCCCGCCTGGAGGTGGACGCGGTCATCGCGATCGGCGGGGAGGGCACCCTGGCCGGGGCCCAGCGCCTATGCGAAGCGGGACTGCCGATTGTCGGAGTCCCCAAGACCATCGACAACGACCTGGACGCCACCGACTACACCTTCGGCTTCGACACCGCCAACCAGATCGCCGTGGAGGCCATTGACCGGTTGCGCACCACCGGCGAATCCCACCACCGGTGCATGGTGGCCGAGGTGATGGGCCGCGACGTGGGCTGGATTGCCCTGCACGCCGGCATGGCCTCCGGCGCCCACGCGATCCTGATCCCCGAGGTGTCCACCAGCATGGAACAGATCTTCACCTGGGTACGTGAAGCCCACGAACGTGGCCGCGCACCGCTGGTGGTGGTGTCCGAGGGGTTCGTGCCCGAGGGTGAGGATGCCGCGTTCAGCTCCCGCGGGGTGGACCGCCATGGTCGGCCCCGGCTGGGTGGGATCGGTGAAGTCCTGGCCCCGCTCATTGAGCAGAACACCGGTCTGGAAACCCGCGCCACCGTGCTGGGACACATTCAGCGCGGCGGCGTGCCGACCGCCTTTGACCGGGTGCTGGCCACCCGCCTGGGCATGGCGTCGGTGGATTCGGTGGCCGCCGGCCAGTGGGGCACCATGGTGGCCCTGCACGGCACGCAGATTAACCGGGTCCCGCTCAGCGCGGCGGTGAACAACCTCAAGCGCGTGCCGCAGGACCGTTATGACGAGGCAAAGATCCTCTTCGGCTGACCCGGGCGCACATCATGCCGGCCCCGGCCCCCATCGCGGGGCCGGGGCCGGGGCGTTTAACGGGCTCTTCACAATCCAGGGTGTAAAACGGGTCTGAACCCGCCAGATTCCAAAAGTGAACGAGCAATATAATTCGCTAGGCTCCGGAACCCCAGAGGCTACCGCGCAGGTGTTCCAACCTTCCATTGATCGCTTCGGTGGGGCC
>NZ_BAXF01000236.1:0-3331 GCF_001310435.1 Arthrobacter sp. JCM 19049
CCGAAGCCCACGGCCCAGCGGAACTTCACCGACCCGGACGCGCGGATCATGAAGACCGTCGACGGGTACTTCCACTACTGCTACAACGGCCAAGCCGTGGTCGATGCCGGCCACCAGGTCATCATCGCCACCGGCCTGGGCAACACCGCCACCGACATCCGGCAGCTGGTCCCGATGGTCGAGCACACCTAGGCCACCTTGGGTGTCATGCCCGACCAGTGGAGCGCCGATGCCGGGTTGTTGACCGTTGCATTATCTGACGATGAGGCCGTCACTGGTTTTGACGATGGGGTTCTTATGGAAACGCCCCGCCAGGAAAGTTCCTGGCGGGGCGTTGGTGGTCATGGTGGCGGCTTGATCGTCAGCGGTGCCGTTCCTATTCGCTGAATTCGCTGACCGCCGATTGCGTCGCGGATTGATCCACGATCGCGTTCTGGGTTGAGCGGGTTGGCATAAGCGCGGCGAGGGCGAGGTTGTTCACGGTTCGGGGATAGCCGCGGGAGGCCTGGTGGATCACGGCAATGGCGTCTTCGGAGAAAAGCGGATCCGACCGGCCGGCGTAGCCGAGGTGGCCCTTGACGTAGCTGGTGGTGTCCTCCAGACCCATTCCGCCGATGGTGTACCGGGTCCCGATCCGCTGGTCCAGCGCGGCCATGACCGCCAGCTTCAGCCGGCGACGCAGGGTGGGTTGGCCGATGAGCAGCAACGCGAAATGCGATTCGGTATCCATGCTCACGTTCGAGAGCATGGCCTGAACAGGCCGACAAGGCCCCGAGTCGGGGTCTGAGTAGTAATGGAGCAGGATTGCGCGTTAAGCCTTCGCCTTGAGAGTTGCGGTCTGACCGGTAGCGGAACTGCGGTTAACGCTCATCTAGTCGTTCTCGCCGGGCAGTTTGTACGCGAGCACGTCGATGTTCTGGATGCTCGGTTCTGCGCTGAAAAGCTCTGCTGCCTGCGCGGTGAGTGCCTGGCCGGCGTCCCCCGACAGGTGGGTCTGGCGGGCGTCGTCGTCGGGGAACACGTCGAAGATCCCGAAGGTCGACTCGTCGAGCTGGAGAGCGAACCAGGCCCGCGTACCCTGCTCCTGCTCGACGACGGAGCGCGCGCCGCGCAGAAAGTCCGCGACGTCCTTCTCCTTACCGGGCTTGGCCTGCACGATCACCGACAGCGCAACCTCGATCATGTTGTCTCACCGTCCTGGCTGAACAGTTCCATGATCGCGGAGTTGAAGGCCGGGAGATCGTCGGGTGAGCGACTGGTGATCAGGTTCCCGTCGCGTACCACCTCTTCATCCACGACGTTCGCACCGGCGTTGCGCAGGTCGGTGCGGATGCTCGGGTAGGAGGTCAGCGTCCGGCCCGCCGCGACGCCGGCCTCGATCAGCGTCCACGGTCCGTGGCAGATCGAGGCGACCGGCTTGCCGGTGGCCATGAAATCGCGCACGAAGCCGACCGCGTCGGAGCCCACCCGCAGCTGGTCCGGGTTGACCGTGCCGCCGGGGAGCAACAAGGCGTCGTAGTCATCGACCGAGGCCGATTCGACCAGGACATCGACCGGAAACGTCCCGGCCACATCCAGGTCGTTGTCGCGGGCCTGAATCTCACCCTCGTGCAGTGACAGCAGCTCGGTCGTGGCCCCGGCATCCTGCAGAGCCTGTCTCGGCTGTTCCAGCTCCACCCGCTCCACGCCGTCCGACGCAGGATCGCGACCCGCTTGCCATTCAACTCGTCTGCCATGTTCTGCTCCGTTCTGTGAGAGGTGGCGGCCTGCCCGTGCGGGCAGGCCGCCGACTGTTCCTACCGGCCAGTTGTAGGGGAGGAAGGGGGTCAGCGGGCCGCAGCTCCGGCCTTCTACTGGCGGGAGCCGTCCGGGTGCAGCACGACCTTGGTCCAGCCGTCGTTGCGCTCATCGAAGTTCTGGTAGCGTCGGGGGCCTGGTCCAGTGACAGGTCGTGGGAGACGATCCAGGAAGGCGTGGCCTTGCCGGCGGCGATGAGGTCCCGCAACCGGCGGTTGTACTTCTTCACCGGGGCCTGGCCGGAACCGATGGTCTGGCCCTTCAACCAGTGCAGGCCGTAGTCGAAGGCGACCTTCCCCTGCTTGGCCATCTCGTCCGGGCCGCCGGGGTCCTGGGGCAGGAAGACACCGACCACGCCGATGCCGCCGGTGAACCGCACCGACTGCACCAGACGGTTCAGGGTCATCACCGGATCCTCGGTCCCTTGCGGGTCGTGGGCCTGGTAGCCCACGCACTCACACCCACGGTCCGCGCCGAGGCCCATCGTCTGGTCGAGCACGAACTGCACGGGATCGGTCTTGGAGTCATCGACCGCGATCGCGCCGATCTGCTCAGCCAGCCGCAGCCGATCCGGGTGGCGGTCGACCACCATCACCTTGGCCGCGCCCTTGATCGTGGCCGACAGGGCCGCCATCAGCTACCGGGCCGGCACCGTAGATCACCACGGAGTCCCCGGGGACGACCCCGGCCATCTCGGTGGCGTGGTAGCCGGTGGGAAAGATGTCGGAGAGCATGACGTAATCGTTCTCCTTCTCCTGGCGTCCTCGCCCAGGCGAAGGCAATTGTGGTCGCCGTACGGCACCCGCAGCATTTCCGCCTGCCGCCCGCCCACGGCCCATCGCCGCGAAGCCATAGGCCGCGCCGGCCGCTGCCGGGGTCGGGCTGGGTGGTGAGGCAGTAGTTCGTCAGACCCCGCTCACAGTTCTTGCAGAACCCGCAAGAGATGTTGAACGGCAGCACCACCCGCTCACCGACCTTGACCTTGTCGACGCCGTCACCAACCTCGATGACCTCGCCCATGTTCTCGTGCCCGAACGTGCGACCGGTCTCGAAATCGGTGCGCCCCTCATACATGTGCAGGTCCGAACCGCAGATGTTGGTGGCGGTGATCCGCACCAGGACGTCGGTCGGCCGTTCGATCTTCGCGTCTGGGACGTCCTTGACGCTGACGTCGTGCGGTCCGTTGTACACGACAGCTTTCATGGTGAGCCTCCTGGGATCGGCTAGTGCAGCGAGGATGGTGCGAACCGAGCGGCTCGGTCGACCTCCGCAACTATTGAGGGATCAAAGTGATGTACGCCACTCTCCCAGTGGGCGCCGGTGACGTCCAGGACACGTTTCCTCCTGCACGTTAGCCAGGGACTAAGATGGCTGGTATGGAGCTCCGACAACTCCAGTACTTCGTTGCCGTAGCCGAGGAACGGCACTTCGGGCGGGCCGCCCGCAGGCTGCGCATCGCCGCGCCCTCGCTGTCCCAACAGATCCAGGCCCTGGAACGGGACCTGCACATCACCCTGCTCGAGCGCAGCCCGCG
>NZ_BAXF01000237.1:0-3319 GCF_001310435.1 Arthrobacter sp. JCM 19049
CCGGGCTGGTGCCCTCGCGGGTGCCCTCACCGTGGCAGGTCTTGCAGGTGACCGCGGTTTCCATCTCCAGCGGGTACACGGTGCCCTTGACCGCGTCCTCCAGGTCGATGGTCACGGTGATCAGTGCGTCGCGTCCACGCTGGGTGCGCGGGATCGGGCCCTGGCCCTGTCCGCCGCCGCCGAAGAACTGCTCGAAGATGTCCCCGAACCCGCCGAAGCCGCCGGCCCCGCCGAAGCCTGGTGGCCGTTGCCGTTCTCATCCCCGGTGGCGTCGTAGTTGGCGCGCTTGGTCTCATCCGAAAGGACCTCGTAGGCGCGGGTGACCAGCTTGAACTGCTCCGCAGCGTCCTGCCCGGGATTCACATCCGGGTGCAGTTTGCGGGCCATCTTGCGGTAGGCGCTCTTGATCTGTTGTTGCGTGGCGTCCTTCGCGACACCCAGCGTCTCGTAATGCGAGCTCACGTTTCTCGCGTGTCCTTTCCTAACCGTTGGTCAAAGTCTGTGCCGGCGAGTCTCAGTTCGCCAGGATTCGGGACAGGTAGCGTGCCACGGCGCGCACCGAGGCCATCGAGGAGGGGTAGTTCATCCGGGTCGGGCCCAGCACCCCGAGCTTGTTGCGGGCATCGCTGCCGTAGCTGGTGGCCACCACCGCCGCCTCGGACAGCTCCCCGATATGGTTTCGGTGCCGATGCTCACCGACAGGCCGCGCGAATCGGCTTCCAGTTCGGAAAACAGCTTCAACAGCACCACCTGCTCCTCCAGCGCCTCAAGCACCGGGTGATGCTCAGCGGGAAGTCTCCCCCGGCACGGGCCAGGTTCGCGGTTCCCGCCATCACGATACGCTGTTCGGTGGCCGAATGCGCCATTTCGCGCAGGGCCGCAAGGATTTCTCCCAGCAGGTCCTGGTCCTGGCCCGGGATTTCCACGCTGTGGGTGGAGAGCAGCACGGACAGCTCGGAAAGCTGGTACCCGGCCAGCGCCTCCAGCAGCGTGTTCTTCAGCCCGGCCAGCGACTCGTCGGTGAACGGCGCGGCGGTGCTCAGCACCCGCTGGTCCACGCTGCCGTTGGAGGCAATGAGCACCAGCAGGAACTGGTGCTGGCTGAGCCCCACCAGTTCGATGTGCCGCAGCGCGGCCGTGTCGTACTGCGGCACCTGGATCATCGCGACTTGGTTGGTCAGCTTCGCCAGCAGCCGCACGGTGCTGTGCAGCATCTCCTCCAGATCCTGGGAGGTGTCCATGATCCGGTTGATCGCCTCGCGTTCGGCGCGCGAGAGCGGCTTGATCTCACCGATCTCGTCGACGAACCGGCGGTAGCCCTTTTCTGTGGGCACCCGCCCGGAAGAGGTGTGCGGGGCGACGATCAGTCCTTCGTCCTCCAGCGCGGCCATGTCGTTGCGGATGGTGGCCGCCGAGACCCCCAGGTCGTGCCGGTCCAGCAGGGTCTTGGAGCCCACCGGTTCGCGGGATTGGACATAATCCTCCACGATGGCTCGCAGCACATCCAGGCGCCGCAATTCGCTCACTGTCACACCACCTTCCATGCCTCACGGCATTTAGCACTCTACGTCCTCAAGTGCCAAGTCTAGTACGTTCAGCGCTTGCTAGCATTGGAATCTGGTTCGTATTCGGTCACAGCGAAAGGGCTGCATTCAGTGAGCAACTACCCGTGGGGCGCCATGGATCTGGGCACCCCCGCTCCCAAGAAACTGCGTCAGGTTCCGGTGGAGCGCGGGCTTCTGCTGGAGGATGTGGCCTCCGGCTGGGTTGGTGAGCTGGTGCGCACCGAGAAGTCCGGGGGCATGCGGGTCATTGTCCTGGAGGACCGCCATGGGCGCACCAAGTCCTTCCAGAGCGGCTTCGGCTTCCTGCTGGAGGGAGAGCCGGTGGAGCTGGTCGAGCCGCGCGCCCAGGCACAATCCGCCAGCACCCTGCGTTCCTCCTCCGGGTCCCGCGCGGTGACCGGGCAGAAGGCGCGCACCGCCCGGGCCAGCCGCATCTGGGTGGAGGGCAAGCACGACGCCGAGCTGGTGGAGAAGGTGTGGGGCCATGACCTGCGCGTCGAGGGCATCGTGGTTGAACCGCTGCACGGCGTGGACGATCTGGCCGCGGCCATCCGGGACTTCGACCCCTCCCCGCAGCGCCGCCTGGGGATCCTGGTCGACCACCTGATTTCCGGGACGAAGGAGGAACGCATCGTGCAGCAGGCGATGGCCACGCCCGGCGCGCAGGGTAACGTGCTGATCCTGGGCCACCCCTACGTGGACATCTGGCAGGCGGTGAAGCCCGAGGTGCTGGGCATCACCGCGTGGCCGGTGATCGCCAAGGGCACCGACTGGAAAACCGGGGTGCTGCGCAGCTTCGGCTGGCCGCACCAGAGCGCCGCCGACATCGGGTTGGGCTGGCAGCGGATCCTGTCGAAGGTCGAATACTATTCGCAGCTGCAGCCCGAATTGCTGGGCAAGGTCGAGCACCTGATCGATTTCCTCACGACCGAAGATTACGGTTTCCTAACAATCGGTGAATCGCAGGGTTAGTTCCGCGAGTCGAGCTTCCGATGCGGTCCCGGTGGCTAGACTCGAGGCAGTAACCACACTTCAGACATTGCAAGGAAATTCGACAGTGCCATCTCGCCAGACTGAGTCTTCACCGGAGAACTCACGCTTTGAGGTTCGCAGGTGACCGCTTTGCCACTGAGCCCCACCGAGGATCGGCAATGGGCGATGCTCGCTCACTTCGGCAGCATCCTGGGGTGCATCCCCTCGGCCATCATCTACGCGGTGTACCGTGACCGCGGTCCGTTCACCGCGCAGGAATCCAAGGAAGCGTTCAACTTCACCTTCCCGCTCACGGTCCTGGCCATCCTGCTGAACCTGCTGAGCCTGATCCCGTTCATCGGCTGGCTGTTCGCCGTGGTCGGTGTGGCGCTATGGGTGTTTATGACGCTGATGGGTGCCCGCGCCGGCATCCAGGTCAACAAGGGACGCCCCTTCCGCTACCCGCTGAACCTGCGGCTGATGAAGTAGCGCGGGCCTGGCCCGCGCCCAAGAACCAGGGAAAAACCCCCGAAGCCCACCGCTGATGAGGATCAGGCGGTGGGCTTCGGACGTTTTGGCGGCCAGTGCCGCCGGGCCAAGGTCTACGAATTAGAAGTTCAGCAGTTCGCGCACCACCAGGTCGGCCAGCAGGCGACCGCGCTGGGTCAGCACGATCCGCCCGGCGAAGGCCTGGCGCGGATCGATCAGCTCATCGGCGATCAGCCGGCCACGGCCCGGCGCCCGGTTTCGTCCAGTTCGGAGATCGGCATGCCGGTGTCCAG
>NZ_BAXF01000238.1:0-3316 GCF_001310435.1 Arthrobacter sp. JCM 19049
CGGCCAGGTGCGCTCGATCAGGTCATCGAGCGGGCCGCGTCGCTGGGGTTGGTCAGCATGGACTTGGCCTGCTTGGCCCCCACCCAGCGGGCCTCGTCCGCCTCGTCCCCGTCCACGGTGGCTCATCCCCGTTGGCCAGGGCCGCTGCCCAGTAGTAGACGACCTTGGCCTTCTGGTTCACGGTGTAGGCGGTGGCCTCCAGCGGGATCCCCAGCTGCACCTGCAGGCCCACTTCCTCCCCGACCTCGCGCACCGCGCATTCCGGGATGGATTCCCCGTCATCGAGCTTGCCCTTGGGCCAGGACCAGTCGTCGTAGCGGGGCCGGTGAATGATCAGGACCTGCAGTTCGTCGTTCAGCACACGCCACGGGATGGCCCCGGCGGCGATGACGTCAAATTCTCCCAGCAGGATTTCCTCGGGATCCGAGGACCGTTGAATCATGAGCACGGTGTTGGTCGATCCTTTGATCTGATTGGCTGCCACTAGTTTCCGCGACCCGGGTTGCGCCGGCGCGAGTGGGTCTCGATCAGCATGATTGCACATCCAGTAGCGGCTGGCCGTCCGCGTCACGGTGGTGTCGCTCCCAGTCCCCGTCCGCCAGCAGGTGCCAGGATGAGGTCTGCTCATCCAGGTAGCGGTCCAGGATGGCGATCAGGTTGGCGATGTCCTCCGGTTCGGCCAGTGACACCAGCGCCTCCACCCGGCGGTCCAGGTTGCGGTGCATCATGTCCGCCGAACCGATGTAGACCACCGGGTCCCCGTCGTTGGCGAACATGAACACGCGGCTGTGCTCCAGGAACCGGCCCAGGATCGAGCGCACCCGGATGTTCTCGCTCAGCCCCGGAACCCCGGGACGCAGCGCACAGATCCCGCGCACGATCACGTCGACCTTCACCCCGGCCTGGCTGGCCCGGTACAGGGCGTCGATGATGGTCTCGTCGACCATCGAATTGACCTTGATCACCACCCGGGAGTCGATGCCGGCCTGCGCGTTGGCGATCTCCTGCTCAATGCGCTGCACCAGCCCCCAGCGCAGCGAGCGCGGGGCGACCAGCAGACGCTGGTAGGTGGAGCGCGGGGCGTAGCCCGAGAGCTGGTTGAACAGTTTGGAGACATCCTCGCCCACGGTGTCATCGCAGGTGAGCAAGCCCAGGTCCTCGTAGTAGCGGGCGGTGCGCGGGTGGTAGTTGCCGGTGCCGATGTGGCAGTAGCGCCGCAGCTTGTCGCCCTCGCGGCGCACCACCAGGGACAGCTTGGAGTGGGTCTTGAGCCCACGATGCCGTACACCACGTGCACCCCGGCCTGCTCCAGCTTCCGCGCCAGGTGATGTTGGCCTGCTCATCGAAGCGGGCCTTGATCTCCACCAGCGCCAGCACCTGCTTGCCGGCCTCGGCCGCGTCGATCAGCGCGTCCACGATCGGCGAGTCCCCGCTGGTGCGGTACAGCGTCTGCTTGATGGCCATGACCTTCGGGTCCGCGGCCGCCTGCTCCAAAAAGGCCTGCACGGAGGTGGAGAACGAGTCATAGGGGTGGTGCAGCAGGATGTCGCGGCGGCGCACCGCGGCGAAGACGTTGGCCGCCTTGGAGGTTTCCGAGACGTTCAGCAGGCTGGAGGTGTGCCCCACATGCTTCGGGTAGTGCAGTTCGGTGCGGTCCAGCCCGGCAATGACGCCCAGCCCCCGCAAATCCAGCGGGGTGGGCAGCTTGAACACCTCATCGTCCTCGATGCCCAGTTCGCGCACCAGCAGTTCCAGGATCTGCGGGTTGATGTCATCGGCGACCTCCAGGCGCACCGGCGGGCCGAAGCGGCGGCGCAGCAGCTCCTTCTCCAGGGCCTGGAGCAGGTTCTCCGCGTCGTCCTCTTCCACCTCCAGGTCCTCATTGCGGGTGATGCGGAAGAAGTGGTGCTCGACAATGTCCATGCCGGGGAACAGCTGGTCCAGGTGCTCGGCAATGACATCTTCCAGGGCAATGAACCGGGCCTGGCTGTGCGAGGAGTGGGCCGCGCGCAGCCCGTCGACGGAAATCAGGCGCATGATGGTGTCCGGCACCTTCAGGCGGGCGAACAGGTCCTTCTGGGTTTGCGGGTTGCGCACCACCACGGCCATGTTCAGCGACAGCCCGGAAATGTAGGGGAACGGGTGGGCGGGGTCCACCGCCAGCGGGGTGAGCACCGGGAAGACCTGCTTGATGAACCACTGGGACAGCTCGTCGCGTTCCTTCGGGCTCAAGTCCTTCCACCCGACCAGGGCAATGCCCTCTTCCTGCAGCTTTGGGCGCACCGAATCGGCGAACACCTTCGCGTGGCGCAGCTGCAGCTTGTACGCGTTGGCCAGGATCAGTTCCAGCTGGTCCACCGGGTTCATCCCGGTGGCGGCCGGCACCGCCAGGCCGGTGGCGATGCGGCGCTTGAGCCCGGCCACCCGCACCATGAAGAACTCATCGAGGTTCGAGGTGAAGATGGACAGGAAGTTCACCCGCTCCAGCAGCGGCAGATCCTCGTCCTCGGCCAGTTCCAGCACCCGAGCGTTGAAGTCCAACCAGCTGATCTCCCGGTCCAGGAAGCGCTCGGCGGAGAAACCGCCTATGGGCAGCGTGGCGGCCGGGGCAATGTCCGGCAAGCCGATCCGGTCCACGGTGGCCTCCGATGAGGCACATCCTTGAGTTTGCTGGTTGGTGGGAGCACGGGTTTGGTCATCAGCTGATCTCGCTTCCTGGCTCAGGGTGCCGGTCATGCAATGGCGGACACCACCGGGGGACAAGCCCTGTCAGGCGCCGCATTGCCTAGCGCCAATCCTACCGCGCAGGCCCGTACATCACATCGACATCCCAGACCGTGAAGCCCAAGGACTCGTAGAGTTTCACCGCTGCGGTATTCTCCGCATCCACATAGAGCATGACCGCCTCCACCCCGCGGGCCAGCAGATGGTTGACCCCGGTGGCGGTCAAACTGCGGCCCAGGCCCAGACCCTGCGCGTCGGGGTCACCCCCACCACGTACACCTCACCCACCCGGGCGGTGCCGGGTTCGCTGGGGCAACTTCGTCCAATGGAACCCCAGCACCGCTTCGTCCTGGTCCACGGCCAGGAAGAATCCTTCGGGGTCAAACCAGTCCTCGGCCATGCGCGCCTGCAGGTCGGCCAGGGTCAGCGAGCCCTGCTCCGGGTGGTCGGCGAAGGCTGCCGCGTTGGCCTGCAGCCAGGCCTGTTCATCCTGGCCGGGGACGAAGGTGCGAAGCTGCAGGTTCTCGGGCAGCTGCGCCACCGGCAGCGGCTGCTGCTGGGTGCGGCGCATCTTGTTCAGTTCCCGCTGCCG
>NZ_BAXF01000239.1:0-3312 GCF_001310435.1 Arthrobacter sp. JCM 19049
CCCGCACCAGCAGGCCGAACGCCGTGCAGCGTGGCGGATCCTGAACAAGTCATAGCCGCGCAGCGTGAACCGAACTGCCTGCGGTGCCCGGTCCTGGGGGGACGGGTGCCGCAGGCTCTTTTTATGCCCACGACGGTAAAGGCCCCCGCGACGGCGAGGGCCGGTGCCTCAGGCGTGCAATGGCCGTTCCGGAGTTAAGCAGCACCGGGGGTTAAACAGCACCGGGTGAAACAGGAGCCGCGATGGCGGCACGTCCTGTTTCACCCGGTGGTGGCCGGCGCGGCGTCGTTGGCGCGCGGCGGGCAGCTAGTCCAGCTGCATGACGTTTTCGGTGACCACTTCGGCGCGGGAGTTGGAAAAGACATCCTCGGTGCCCACCAGCTTGAAGCCCCGGCGTTCCAGGACCTTGATCGATCCCAGGTTGTCCTGCACCACGTGGGCGAGCAGCGGACGCTTGGTGTATTCGGCCAGGAAGGCATCCACGGCGCTGGTGGTGATGCCCTTGCCCCAGAACTTGCTGGAGGTCCAGAAGTTGATCTCCGGGGTCTTCTCATGCTCGAAGACCAGGATGGACCCGGCCACCTCGCCCTCGTGCTCGATGGTGCGCACAATGACCTTGGGGTCATTGAGGATGGAGACCAGTGGTGGTTGAACACCGAGCGGTCCGAGGGGTTGCGCGCCTGATAGGCAGCCATCAGGTTGGCCTCCGGCTCCTGCTGGTGGGCGAAGAAGTCGTCGAGGTCGGAAGGGCGCACTTCACGTAGATGCACGAGAACAGCCTTTCGTCTTGAAACGGGGACCGCATCGGTCGATACGGCATCAAAATGGGTGGTCGGCACTAGCCTACCGGGGAAGTGAGGGCGGCGAGAGCCATCTGGGACAGCAGCGCCTTCAAACCGGACTTCTTGGTGCGCGGGTTGTGAACCGAATGTGACGTCGAGTTCAGCAGCCCGAAGACCGCATGGGCCCGGAAGCGATTGATTTGCGAGGTCGCGTTCGGGTGCAGCTTGCCCAGCTGGTCCGTCCACAACCCGATGTAGGAATTCTGCAGCTTGCGAACCAGCTGCAGCTCATTCTTGGGCAGCGACTTCAGGTCGCGGTCCTGCACCTGAATGATGTCCGGGCGCGAGAGCGAGAAGTCGGTGTGGAAGTCCACCAGTCGGCCCAGCACCTCCAACGGCTCACCGCCGGAACCCACCGCCTTCTGCCCGCCGTCAAGGATGTCCTTGGACATGTCCACCATCAGCGCGATCAACACGGCCTGCTTGCCGGAAAAATGCCGGTACACCGCCGGACCGGAAATCCCGCAGGCCGCCCCCAGATCCTCCAGTGACACCCCCGCGTAGCCGTGCAGGGCAAAGAGCCGGGTGGCCTCGCGCAACAGGGACTCGCGCCGCTCGGCCTTGGCCCGCTCACGCTCGGTCGGCTCGCTCAGATGCGGGTAGCTCCTGGCCATGTGAACGCCCCCTTGCACTCGTGGTTCGGCTAACGCTAGACAAGTGTGAACTGCGCCACTAGTCTCGAATTAGTTAATCGTTATTAACCTTACGTGCTGTGCCGGGGCGACTCAACGCATTACGCACCGGCACCGCCAAGTCCCTCGCCGTCCCCGGGGCCCACCGGCACCCGGGTGCGGCGCGGCCAAGCTGTGGAGGAAGACTCGCATGTTGGAACACGAACTGGATGAGAGCTACCAGGACCTGGTGCAGGTAGTCCGCGAATTTGCCCGTGAGGTTGTTGCCCCGGTCAGCGCCCACCATGATGCCACCCACACCTTCCCGTATGAGGTTGTGGCGCAAATGGGGGAGCTGGGGCTGTTCGGGCTGCCCATCAGTGAGGACTACGGCGGCATGGGCGGGGACTACTTCGCCCTGGCCCTGGCGCTGGAGGAACTGGGGCGGGTGGACCAGTCGGTGGCCATCACCCTGGAAGCCGGGGTGTCCCTGGGCGCCATGCCGATCTACCGTTTTGGCTCCGAGGAGCAGAAGCAGCGCTGGCTGCCGGAACTGGCCGCCGGCACGAAGCTGGGCGGCTTTGGGCTGACCGAGCCGGGCGCCGGATCCGACGCCTCGGCCTCCAAGACCAAGGCCGTGTTGCAGGACGGGCAGTGGAAGATCAATGGGGCCAAGGAGTTCATCACCAACTCCGGCACCGACATCACCTCGCACGTGAGCATCACTGCGGTCACCGGCCAGGACGCGAAAACCGGCGCCAAGGAAATCTCCGCGCTGATCGTGCCCAGCGGCACCCCCGGCTTCACCGTGGAGCGGCCTACGACAAGGTCGGCTGGCGGGCGAGCGACACCCACCCGCTGAGCTTCAACGACGCGGTGGTTCCCGAGGAGAACCTGCTCGGCGAGCGCGGACGCGGCTACGCCTATTTCCTGGAGATCCTGGATGAGGGGCGCATCGCGATCGCGGCCCTGGCCACCGGCGCCGCCCAGGGCTGCCTGGATGAGGCCGTCGAGTACGCCAAGACCCGCACCACCTTTGGCACGGCGATCGGCAAGAACCAGGCGATCTCCTTCACCATCGCACGCATGGCCTCCCGGGTGCACTCGGCCCGCCTGGCCTATTATGCGGCGGCGGCGAAGATGCTGGCCGGACAGGACTTCAAGATCGAGGCGGCGCATGCGAAGCTGATCGCCTCCGAGGCGGCCATGGACAATGCGCGTGATGCCACCCAGGTCTTCGGCGGCTACGGCTTCATCAACGAGTCGCTGGTGGCCCGGCACTACCGGGATTCAAAGATCCTGGAAATCGGCGAGGGCACCACCGAGGTGCAGCTGATGCTGATCGCCCGCAGCTGGGACTGTAGGGCAGGGGCGCAGATGAAGCGGATTGAGCAGCGCGGCCTGTATTTTGATGAGCTTCAGGAGGATGCGCTCTATGTGCATTCACCGGGACGGACCATGACCGAGACCGACAACGTCCTGTTCACGACCATGACCATGAACACCCAGGCGCTGCACCTGGATGAGGTGTTCGCCAGCGCCCAGCCGCTGGGCGGGCGCGTCATGAATTCGATGTTCACCCTGGCCACCATGGTGGGCCAGTCGGTGCCGCAGCTGACCCAGGGCACCATCGTGGGGCAGCTGGGATTGTCCGAGATCAACTTCCCGCACCCGCTCTACCCGGGGGACACGCTGTACACGGAGTCGAAGGTCATCAGCCTGCGGGAGAGCAAGTCGAAACCGGGGATGGGCATTGCCACGTTCGAGCACACGGGCAAGAACCAGGACGGCGTGGTGGTGGCCACCGCCCGGCGCACCTGCCTGATGTTCACCCGGCAAGGCACAGGCGGCCGGGTCGG
>NZ_BAXF01000240.1:0-3305 GCF_001310435.1 Arthrobacter sp. JCM 19049
CGTTCGCCCGCCCGTAGCGCCGCGGGGAGACCGAGACCAGCACGAAGCCCAGTCCCGCCATGGTGATGGTGGCCAGCAGCCCGGCCAGCCAGATGTTGTGGATAAAGCGGGAGAAAACCAGCGCGATGGCCACCGCGGAGGCGGTTTCGAACCACATCCGCCAGAAGCGGATGGACTGGGCGTGGGATTCGCTGTCGTCCAGGATCCGGGTCAGCGCCTTGGAGTTCGAGTCGTTGCGCAGTTTTTCCGCCGTGTGGCGGGAGAGGGCATAAAAGGCCGAATCCGCTGCCGTGAGAACCGCCGCGCAGGCGAGGAAGATCAGGGCAGCGATCACTAAAACGGTGCTCACCGGCTACTCCACGGTCTCCTTCGGGGCAGGGCGGCCCAGGAAGGATTCCAGCAGCTTGCGCTGCAGGCCGAACATCTCGGCGCGTTCGGCCTCCTCGTCGTGGTCGAAGCCCATCAGGTGCAGCAGGCCGTGCGTGGTCAGCAGCAGCACCTCGTCCTGGACGCTGTGCCCGCCGGCGGCGGCCTGTTCGGCGGCCACGGCCGGGCAGATCACCACATCTCCCAGGATCCCGCTCTCGGCCGGGGTGTTGGCGCTGCCCGGACGCAGCTCGTCCATCGGGAAGCTCATCACGTCGGTGGGCCCTTCCAGGTCCATCCACTCCACGTGCAGCTGGCTCATGGCCTCCTCGTCGACGAACACCACCGAGACCTCGGTGCTGGGGTGCAGGTACATGGTCTCCAGCACAAAGCGTGCCAGCTTCTCCACGGCCTGCAGGTCGACCTGCGCTTCGGTTTCGTTATTGACTTCGATGCTCATCTATTGCTGCTCACTGGTTCCTGGAGGCTAAATCGGTGGGCGGGGTTCACTTGCCACGCCGTTCACGATGCGGCTGGCGCTGGGCGGCGTCCCAGCGGTCGTAGGCCGAGACGATGTCGGAGATCAGCCGGTGGCGCACCACGTCGGTGGCGTCCAGGCGGCAGATGCTGATGTCGTCGATGTCCTTGAGGACCTCGGTGACCAGGCGCAGCCCGGAGACCGCGTTGCCCGGCAGGTCCACCTGGGTGATGTCCCGGTGACCACCATCTTCGAGCCGAAGCCCAGGCGGGTGAGGAACATCTTCATCTGCTCCGCGGTGGTGTTCTGCGCCTCGTCCAGGATCACGAACGCGTCGTTCAGGGTGCGTCCGCGCATGTACGCCAGCGGGGCGACCTCAATGGTGCCGGCCTCCAGCAGTCGCGGGATCGACTCGGGGTCCACCATGTCGTGCAGCGCATCGTAGAGCGGACGCAGGTACGGGTCGATCTTCTCGGACAGGGTGCCGGGCAAAAAGCCCAGCTTCTCCCCGGCCTCCACGGCCGGGCGGGTGAGGATGATCCGGTTGACCTGCTTGTCCTGCAGCGCGGCGACCGCCTTGGCCATGGCCAGGAACGTCTTGCCGGTGCCGGCCGGGCCGATGCCGAAGGTGATGGTGGAGTCGTCGATCGCGTCCACGTAGGACTTCTGGTTCACCGTCTTGGGGCGGATCGACTTGCCGCGCCCGGAGAGGATCTTCAACCCCAGCACATTGGAGGCGGACTGCTCCCCGTTGCCCGAGACCATCTTGATGATCTGTTCGATGGTCTCCACGCTCATGCGCGAGCCGCGGCCGGCCAGCTGCCGGGCCTCCTCCAGCACCCGCTGGGCGCGGCGCACCTGGCCGGGTTCACCCAGCAGGGTCAGCCGGGAATCGGCGGGGCGCAGTTCCAGTGACGGGTAGGCTCCGGTCAGGATCCGCAGCAGCTCGTCATTGGGTCCCAGAGTGGAGATCATATGCTCGGGATTGTCGAAGGTGACGGTCAGGGATGCGCGTTCGGCTTCGGATGGCATCCGATCTTTTTCTACCTGCATACGGTGTTGTGGGCCCCTTAGGCGTAAACGAGAAAATGTTGCACCTTCCAGTCTAGCGAGCGAAGGCTGTTTTGGGGCATGTGCCGTGGGATAAATCCCCAAATCTACCCCTCACTTTGGATGCTGAAGGTATAGATTTGGTTACAGATCGCTATCCTGTACGGTTTTTCGCCCTTTAGCCAGTTGGGTATGGCATTGTGTTGAACCGTCAGCTACAAATGTTACTGGTGAGTTCCACGTCACAGGTGGACCATGTGGATAGGTGTATTGATTGCCTCTAAGAAAGTTTTCGCGGCGCGCAACAGCGGCGGCCCTGGCCCTTGGCCTGGCCGTCGCCGTGGGCTGTGGGGCGAGCACCGGCAACGAGGAACACCGCATGCCCGACACCTCGAACAGCGCTCACCAGGACCTGCCCAGCGCCTCGGGCTCGGTGGAAACCCCCTCGGACAAGGAACTGATCCCGGTCTACTGGCTGCAGGCCGATAATGACGGGGTCTACCTGTACCGCGAGTACGCGCGGGCCAAGGCCAGCGGGGACCCGGTCACCGACGCCATCAGCTACATGCTCAACGACAAGCCGGCCAAGGACGGGTGGTTCACCTACCTGAAGCCCAGCACCGACATCGGGGTGTCGATCAGCTCCGAGAACGTGATCACCCTGGACCTGCCGAAGAAGGTCTTTGGCGCCCACCTGGATGAGGGCCTGGCCCAGCGCAGCATCCAGCAGCTGGTGTTCACCGCCACCGCCGCGGCCGCCAACGCCGGGGTACTGAACGGCAGCCAGCCGCCGAAGCTGCGCCTGCTGGTGGACGGGGCCGCGAACGCCACCGTGTTCGACGACTACCGCCTGGAGAGCGAATACGAACGCAACTCCAGCTTCATGGCCCCGATCTGGATCATCGACCGCAGAACTCCAGCCAGTTCGCCGCCGGGAAGGTCAAGCTCAACGCCCGATCCGTCGCCTTCAGCGACGGGCTGTACTACCGGGTGGAGCGCAAGAACACGGCCGGGGACTGGCAGCCGGTGGACGAGGCCCAACGGGTGAAGGCCACCGAGCTGGATGAGGACGGGGCGCTCAGCCGCGAGCTGGCGCTCTCCCCCGGCGAATACCGGGTGACCCTGTGGGGCCAGAACAACGGTTCGGGCGCGAAGATCGCGCGCACCACCAGCATGTTCAACGTCAGCTAACCGGGCAGCCAAAGAACCGGGCCGCAAAGCCCCCGGGAACCACGCTTAACCACGAACCCGGCCACCACCGGCAGACGCGAAATCGCGTCCACCGGCGATGGCCGGGTGAAGTTTTTTCCAAGCCCCCTACAGGTCCCCGAGCAGGTGACGGACCAGCACCAGGGCGGCCGGGCCGGCGGTGGAGGCCGCAGCACATGCTGGCCCAAAACCACGGCCCGGG
>NZ_BAXF01000241.1:0-3288 GCF_001310435.1 Arthrobacter sp. JCM 19049
CGCTGCGCGGCACCCGCGCCGAGGTGGGCCAGCTGTTCGAGGCCGAGCTGGAGATTTCGCAGTTCCTTAGCGAGCTGGCCAAGCAGCACCCGGTCGGCTGACAATGGCAGCAAGCGCCCACCGGCACGGTGCGGCCCCAATTTCATAAGCAGAACGGCTGTCCCGTCAGCGGCCCACCGACCCGCCGGCGCCACCAGCCACCACGAAGAAGGAGTAAGCATGAGCCAGGAAAGCATTTCCCCACGCAGCAACCGCCAGGAACAGGAACAGCAGGTCGAGCAGGCCCTGACCCACACCCAGGCACCGAAGCCGGGGTGGATGACCTGCTTGACGAGATCGACTCGGTGCTGGAGACCAACGCCGAGGAATTCGTGCGCGGCTTCGTCCAAAAGGGCGGCCAGTAGGCCCAGGACCTCACCCCCGCGGCGGGCAGTGGCCTGGCGCACCACCAACTTTGACTCAGGCTGTGCCGGCAGCCGGAAGGGACCAGCACGTGGACCGCAGGATCTTTGGGATCGAAACCGAGTACGGGCTCAGCTACGTCCCGCTGGACGGGCGGCGGCTGACCCCGGAGGACGCGGCCCGGCACCTGTTCAAGCCGGTGGTGGACTGGGGACGGTCCTCCAACGTGTTCCTGGGCAACGGCTCTCGGCTCTACCTGGACGTGGGTTCCCACCCCGAGTACGCCACCGCCGAATGCGACCAGCTGCCCCAGCTGATCGCCCACGACCGGGCCGGGGAGGCGATCCTGCTGGACCTGGTCGAGCAGGCGGAGGAGGACCTGGCCGACGCCGGGCACCAGGGCAAGCTCTACCTGTTCAAGAACAACGTCGACTCGGCCGGCAACTCCTACGGCTGCCACGAGAACTACATGATCTCCCGGCGCACCGAATTCAAGCGGCTGGCCGACATGCTCATCCCGTTCCTGGTCACCCGGCAGATGCTCACCGGCGCCGGGCACCTGGTGGAGGTGGACGGGCAGACCCGCTTCGTCTTCTCCCAGCGCGCCGACCACGTCTGGGAGGGCGTTTCCTCGGCGACCACCCGCTCCCGGCCGATCATCAACACCCGCGATGAACCGCACGCGGACGCCGAACTCTACCGCCGGCTGCACGTGATCGTGGGGGACTCCTCGATGAGCGAGACCACCCAGCTGCTGAAGGTCGGGGCGACCGACCTGGTGCTGCGGATGATCGAATCCGGGGAGATCTACCACGATCTGCGCCTGGAGAACCCGATCCGCTCCATCCGCCAGGTCTCCCACGACTTCACCGGGCAGACCGTGGTGCGCTTGATGGGCGGGGACGAACCCACCGCCCTGCAGATCCAGTGGCAGCTGCTGGAGACCGTGCAGAACTTCCTGGACCGACACGGCGCCCACCACGAGCTGGTCCCGCGCATCATGGAACTGTGGGAACGCACCCTCACCGCCGTGCAGGAGCAGGACTTCTCACTGATCGACACCGACATCGACTGGGCGATCAAGCACAAGCTGCTCACCGGGTACGCGGCCAAGCACAACCTGGGCATGGATTCGCACCGGATCGCCCAACTGAACCTGACCTACCACGACATCGACCCGGCCCGCGGCTCTTCCACCTGCTGGCGAAGCGCGGGATGGCCAGCACCGTGGTCTCCAACGAGCAGATCCGCCACGCGGTCAACCACCCGCCGCAGACCACCCGCGCGGCGATCCGCGCCAAGTTCGTCAATGCCGCCCGGGCCACCGGCCGGCGCTACTCCACCGACTGGGTGCACATGAAATACGAGGAGGGACCCGGGGGAGTGGTGCTGTGCAAGGACCCGTTCGCCACCGAAGATCCGCGGGTCGATGAGCTGATCGAGCTGATGCGCCAACCGGTCTAGGTGCCGCGCATCGCCGGTTTAGCCAGCGGGGAATTAGAATTTTCACAGATTCCCGCATTAATCTGGAAAAAGTCCTCCCGCCGCGCCACCGGCTTGCGGCGGGCTGCAAACGATGAACCTGCTACGAAAGTAGAATCTGTGCGCAAAGTCCTGGCAGTATGTGTCACCGCCTCCGTGCTCGCCCTCACCGCCTGCGGTGCCGGCTCCAGCACCTCGCTGGACTCGATCGAGGTGAAGCCCGGGGCGGACGCCAACAGCGAACCGTCGGTGAAGATCGACGCCCCGCTGCTGACCGAGAAGTCCGAGGCCCAGGTGCTGGTCGAAGGCGAGGGGAACGAAATCTCCGAGGGCCAGACCATCAAGCTGAAGTCCGGCATCTACAAGAACATCGACGGGATGAAGGTCGATGAGAACTTCACCGGCGAAGCGGTGCCGATGAAGGTCGATGACACCATGAAGCAGCAGATGCCCGAACTGTACGACACCCTGATCGGTTCCAAGGTCGGCTCCTGGATCGCCTACACCACCGTGGAGGGCAACCCGAAGTCCGACGGCAGCGTCTCCGAGCCGGAGGACGGCGCCCGCGCCGAACGCATCATCGTGATGAACGTCGAGTCGGCCAGCGACCCGAGCACCGTGCTGGAGCAGTCCAAGGTCAAGGAGCTGAAGGACGCCAAGCAGCTGCCGAGCGTGGACACCAGCGAGAAGGAACCGAAGATCAGCATCCCGAAGGACACCCAGGCCCCGCAGGGCCTGGCCGTGGACGTGCTGGAAGAGGGCAAGGGCGCGCAAGCCACCGAAAACTCCGACGTGGAGGTCAAGTACCACGGTGTCACCTGGGCCGACGGGAAGAAGTTCGACGGCAACTTCGACAGCGAAGACACCGCCAAGTTCAACCTCTCCCAGGTCATCTCCGGCTGGACCAAGGGCCTGAGCGGCAGAAGGAAGGCTCCAAGCTGCTGCTCAGCGTCCCCTCGGACATGGCCTACGGCGACAACGCCACCCAGGTCCCTCCGGCCCGCTGGTGTTCTACGTAGAATTGACCAAGGTCTCCAACGCCGAATAACCTCGGCCCATCATCACCCACAGAAAGGCGACACGCATGTCGTTTGGCGAACGCAACTACGATCGCAGCAAGCCGGAAATCGATTTCCCGGGCACCGAGGCGCCCACCGAACTGGTCATCACCGACCTGATCGAGGGCACCGGTGCCGAAGTCACCCCGGGCACCACCGTGCAGGCCCACTACGTGGGCGTGGCCTGGTCCACCGGTGAGGAATTCGACGCCTCCTGGAACCGCGGCTCCACCCTGGACTTCCCGGTCGGCGTGGGCATGGTCATCCAGGGCTGGGACCAGGGCCTGCTGGGCATGAAGGTCGGCGGACGCCGCCGCCTGGAGATCCCCTCCGAGCTGGCCTACGG
>NZ_BAXF01000242.1:0-3275 GCF_001310435.1 Arthrobacter sp. JCM 19049
TTCTGCGACGGGTGACTGGGTTTCCAGCATCTATCCCTCCAAAGTGTACGAATTGCCGACAACTGATATATCAATGTCTGCGTCTTAGCGTATGATCTAACTCACAGCCCGTCAATGGGGTTGGAGAATAATTTTTTAGCCGCATGATTCCGAGGCAGAATGAAGGTGAAGGGAGCCGCCAAGATGACAAGTACAACCGAGGTGCCCGTGGCCAGCGAGTCCATGGCGGAGCGGTCCTACCGAATTCTGCGCGACCGCCTGATCATGATGGACATCGCCCCCGGCGACCCGATCAACGAGGCGCTGCTCGCCACCGACCTCGGCATGGGGCGCACCCCCATCCGCGAGGCGCTGAAGCGCCTGGAAGTGGACCACCTGGTGATCTCCTACCCGCGCCGCGGGACCTTCGCCACCGGGGTGGACATCACCGAGCTGGCCGCCATCTCCGAAATGCGTCAGGTTCTGGAGCCGTTGGCCGCGCAGCGGGCGGCCGAGAATCGCGGCGGCGCCTTGCGCGAGGAGCTGACCCGCACGATGCAGGCGATCCGCCAGCTAGATCCATTGCGGGACCGGCGCCAGCTGATGGAATACGACCTGGAAGTGCACCGGCTCATTTATCGTGCCGCTCAGAACCACCACCTGGAGGAAACGCTGGTGCGCCTGGACAACCTCGCGACCCGGATCTGGTGCATGGTCCTGGACCGGTTGCCGGACATTCACGCTCACATTTCCGAACACGGCACGCTGATCGAGCTGATCCTGGACGGATGCGAAGAGCAGGCAGCCCAACTGGCCGCCGAACACGTGGTCAGCTTCGAACAGACGGTACGCGCCGTTCTCTAACCGCCGCCCTGCGGCCCGGGCTCGCAGGCTGCCCCGCGGCCGCCCGGCTAGAAGCGCAGAGCAAGTTGGCAGGCCAGATGAACGGTCAGGATCCTGCCGGTCTCCCGTGGGTCCCCACCGATCAGCGAGAAGATCTTGGTCAGTCGCTTATGCATGGTTTGCCGCTCCAGGTACAGCCGATTGGCCGCCAACGTGGAATTGCAGCCCGACCCCAGCCACACTTCCAGCGTCTTGAGCAGACTGCTGCCCCTGGCCTTGTCCGCCGCGATCAGCAGCCCCAGCTGCTCGTCAATAAACTCGTTGAGCGCCTGCGAATCGGTAAAACGCTTAAGCACTCGTTCCAACGCATAATCCGAAGCGTCGCGGACCTGCCCCTCGTTCGGGAAGGGGCTTGCCAGGGACTCGACCGTCAGCGCTTCGGCCAGCGACCAGCGGGCATGGGCAATTTTCGAAGCCAGCGGACCGACACAGCACTCGACGGACATGCCGCTCAACGCCTCGCGCAGCAGCTGCACCAGCTGGGTCCGCGCTCTGCGCGGATCGTGCGGGTCCAACTGGACCATGGCATAGAGACGATGGGCCTCCAAATAGGTGCGAATGGAGGGGAACCTCGAATGCAGGGTGTTTTCCAGCACCGAGCGCACGCGGGACATGTCAAAGCTCTGAAAGACCATGAGACAGCTCGGATGATTTTCCGGCACCTGCGCTTGTCGGGCCCGCTCGACAATGAAATGTGTGCCAGCCCCGCTGACAATGGCCCGCAACAGCGAGGTGTCGGCTATCTGCAGGCGTCCAGGACGGTAGTGCTGGGCAAAGGCCAGGCTGACAATGCTTCCAAGCCGCTGGGCCACCAATTCCAGTTGCTCCGGCGCGGTTCCGATTTTGCTGTAGAGCACCAGTCGCGCCGCCACGTCGGCCCCGACGAACAAGTCCGTGGCAACAGCGCCGGCCCCTTGCTCATCTTCCTGGCCCTCAGGCCCGGATTCCGCGATGACCTGTCCCGAAAGATCCTCCATCGTCGCCCGGACCCGCAGCGCGGAGGCGATCATCTCCAGCAGGGGTGTTAGGTTCGGCCCGGCCGAGGCAATATGCCTTGCGAGGCGTTGGGAGACTTCGTCGGCCTGTTGCAGGGTTGCGGCGTGTTCCGAGACGATCTGCCGGTTGATTTTCTCGGCCAACTCAACAAAGGGCACGGTGCCCGTAGCCGGAACAACGGCAACCCCAGCTCCTCGGCCCGCTGAATGAACTTCGCGGAGATGGTCGGTCCATCTGCGGGTGGCTCGATGACCAGGGCGGCCACCCCGCGCTGCACCAGTGACTGCAAGTATGCGTGCTGGGCTTCGATCCGCAACCCCAGCAGGGCCGCGCCGGTGGTCAGCAACAGTTCATCACCGTGCAGCAGGCCGCCGACTTGCACCACTTCGCTGGGATGCACCCAGCGCACCCTGGTGGTGGCGACCTGCTCGGCGCCGGCCAGGGCCAGGGGCTGGGCGCTCTGGAACAACTGGTCCCGCAGGATTTCCGTTAGTGCGACAAACATGTTTCCTCCTTCCGCGGCAGGAAGATCCACAGTGCCTGGCCTCGGCCGCAAGTGTCGGTCTGTCACCCCGAAGTCTCGAAACGGCAACAGTGTGAGTGTATCGCGGCTCACATTACTCTCCCTAGGCTTGAGGGCAACACATCGACGCAAGCCCTGGCCCATCCTCTTCCCGTCTCTTGGATCCCGCCCAATCTTGTGTCCGCGAAGCAGATTAGGAGCCATAGATGTCCGCTGTATTCCTAGAGAACCTGGACTCAGAAAGCTACGCCCAGTTCCTATCCCGCGAGGGTCGACTGTCATCATTCCCACCGGCGCCACCGAGCAGCACGGGCCACACCTGCCGCTGGGCGTGGATGCGATGCTTTCCCGGGCCATCGCCGCCGAAGTGGCCCGGCAGGTGGGCGCGCTGGTGGCGCCGGAGTTCTCCTACGGCTACAAGTCGCAGCCCCGTTCCGGGGGCGGGAACCACCGGCTTGGGACCACCAGCCTGGGAGCAGCCGCGCTGACCGGCATGATCGACGATGTGGTCTCGTCCTTCATCGACCAAGGGGCGTGTAACGTCATCGTGCTGAACGGGCACTTTGAGAACTACCAGTTCCTCTATGAGGGTCTGGACAACGCGGTCGCCCGGGCGGGCCGCCAGGGCTCGGGTTCCCGCGGGGTGCTGATGTCCTACTGGGATTTCGTGGACGAGCACACCCTGGCCCAGGTTTTCCCTGACGGTTTCCTGGGATGGGACATCGAGCACGGCGGTGTGCTGGAAACATCGCTCATGCTGTTGCTGCATCCGGAACTGGTTGACATGGATCGGGTAGTCGATCATCCACCCGCCGTCCTGACGCCCTACGACATTTTTCCCGAAGACCCGGGACGCACCCCGCCAGCGGATGCC
>NZ_BAXF01000243.1:0-3271 GCF_001310435.1 Arthrobacter sp. JCM 19049
CCGGCACCACGCCCTTTGACCACACCATCTACGTCATCGCCTCCGACGGCGACATGCAGGAGGGCGTCACCTCCGAGGCCTCCTCGCTGGCCGGACACCAGCAGCTGGGCAACCTGGTGGTGATCTACGACGACAACGAGATCTCCATCGAGGACGACACCGACATCGCTTCAGCGAGGACGTGCTCGCCCGCTACGCCGCCTACGGCTGGCACACCCAGCGGGTGGACTGGACCAAGACCGGTGACTACGTCGAGGACATGAACGAGCTGGACGCGGCGATCCGCGCGGCGAAGGCCGAAACCACCCGCCCGTCGATCATCTCGCTGCGCACCATCATCGGCTGGCCCTCGCCGACCAAGGCCAACACCGGCGGCATCCACGGCGCCAAGCTGGGCGGGGAGGAAGTCGCCGGGTTGAAGAAGGCCCTGGGCTTTGACACCGAAGCCCACTTCCATATCGCCGACGACGTGCTCGCCCACGCCCGCAAGGTCGCCGACCGCGGCGCCAGGCGCACCGTGAGTGGGACGAGAAGTTCTCCACCTGGGCCAAGTCCAACCCGCAGGACGCCGCCCTGCTTGAACGCCTGCGCGCCGGCGAGCTGCCCGAGGGTTGGGAGCAGAAGCTGCCGGTGTTCGAGGCCGGCACCTCCCTGGCCACCCGCGCCGCCTCCGGCAAGGTCATCAACTCCATCGCCGAGGTGCTGCCCGAACTCTGGGGCGGCTCTGCCGACCTGGCCGGTTCGAACAACACCACCATCAACGACGCCGCGTCCTTCGCCCCGGCCGAGCGCTCCACCGACGCCTGGGCGGCCAACCCGTACGGGCGCGTGCTGCACTTTGGCATCCGTGAGCATGCGGCCGCGGCGATCACCAACGGCATCGTGCTCGGCTCCCCGACCCGCGCCTTCAACGGTACGTTCCTGATCTTCTCGGACTACCAGCGCCCGGCCATCCGCCTGGCCGCGCTGATGGGCGTGCCCTCGATCTTCGTGTGGACCCACGACTCGATCGGCCTGGGCGAGGACGGCCCGACCCACCAGCCGGTGGAGCACCTGGCCAGCCTGCGCGCCATCCCGAACCTGGACGTGGTGCGCCCCGGCGACGCGAACGAGGTCTCCTACGCCTGGCAGGGCATGCTGCAGCTGAAGACCAACCCGGCCGGCATCGTGCTCTCCCGCCAGAACCTGGCCGTCTTCGACCGCACCGCCCCGGGCTTCCGCGGCGCCGAAGGCACCCTGAAGGGCGGCTACATCCTGGCCGAGGCAATGCGCGGGGGCGCCGAGGTCACCCCGGACGTCATCCTGATCGCCACCGGCTCCGAAGTGGAGCTGGCGGTGCAGGCCCGTGAGGAACTGGCTCAGAAGGACATTGCCGCCCGCGTGGTCTCGCTGCCGAGCAAGGAATGGTTCGCCAAGCAGGACGCCGCCTACCGCGAAGAGGTGCTGCCCGCCGCCGTCACCGCCCGCGTCTCCGTGGAGGCCGGGGTGGCCATGGGCTGGCGCGAATTCGTTGGCGCGCAGGGCGAGATCATCTCGCTGGATCACTTCGGCGCCAGCGCCGACTACAAGACGCTCTACCGCGAATTCGGGATCACCACCGGGGCCGTGGTGGCCGCCGCGGAAAAAGTTGCGAAGTAAGGAAACCATTTACCCATGAGTAATCCAAACACCCAGGCACTATCCGACGCCGGTGTCTCCATCTGGCTCGATGACCTCTCCCGTGAACGGCTCACCAGCGGTTCGCTGGCCAAGCTGATTGAGGAGAAGAACGTCACCGGCGTGACCACCAACCCCTCGATCTTCGCCGCCGCACTGTCCAACGCCGAGGTCTACGGCACCGCGATCGCCGAACACCGCGAGAAGTCGGTGGACGCGGCCATCCTGGAAATCACCAGCGATGACGTGGCCCGCGCCTGCGACCTGTTCCGTCCGGTCTACGACGCCACCGACGGGGTGGACGGACGCGTGTCCATCGAGGTGGACCCGCGCCTGGCGCACACCACCGCGGAGACCATCGCCCAGGCCAAGGCGCTGCATGAGCGTGTGGGCCGGGAGAACGTGCTGATCAAGATTCCCGCCACCCTGGCCGGGCTGGAGGCCATCAGCGAGACCATCGCCGAGGGCATCAGCGTGAACGTCACCCTGATCTTCTCCCTGGAGCGCTACCGCGAGGTCATCAACGCGTACCTGATTGGCCTGGAGAAGGCCCACGCCAAGGGCCTGGACCTGTCCAAGATCCATTCGGTCGCCTCCTTCTTCGTCTCCCGCGTGGACACCGAGATCGACAAGCGCCTGGATGCGCTGGGCACTGATGAGGCCGCCGCCGTGCGCGGGCAGGCCGGGGTGGCCAACGCCCGCCTGGCCTACCAGATCTTCGAGGAGCAGTTCTCCACCGCCCGCTTCGAGGTGCTGGCCGCCGCCGGCGCCAACGTGCAACGTCCACTGTGGGCCTCCACCGGTGTGAAGGACCCGGCCTACCCGGCCACCTTGTACGTCACCGAGCTGGTTGCCCCGCAGACCGTGAACACCATGCCGGAAAAGACGCTGGACGCCACCGCCGCCGAGGCCCAGGTGCGCCCCAACGCGATCGCCGGCAGCTACGATGCCGCCAACCGCGTGCTGGACAAGCTGGCGGCCCTGGGCATCGACTACAACCAGGTCGTGGAGCAGCTGGAGACCGAGGGCGTGAAGAAGTTCGAGGACTCCTGGAACGAACTGCTGCAGGACATGGCCGTGGCGCTCAAGGAGGCCAAGTAAATGGAACTGGGTCTGGTGACCTCCGGGGCCGCCCTGGCCTCGGTCGAGAAATACCTGCCGCGGCTGCTGGAGGATAAGATCGGCAGCCGCATCGCGGCCCAGGACCCCACCCTGTGGGGGCCCGAGGCCGAGTCCGAGGCCGCCATCCGGCTGGGCTGGACCAACCCCTTCGATACTGCCGAGGAACTGGTGCCGGCAATCCTGAACCTGCGCGACGAGCTGGTGGCCGAGGGCCTGACCCGCATTGTGCTGTGCGGGATGGGCGGCTCCTCGCTGGCCCCGGAGGTGATCACCGCGAACGACGACGTGGACCTGGTGGTGTGCGACACCACGACCCGCAGATGGTCTCCGCGATCCTCAACGAGGACCTGCAGCACACGGTGGTGGTCATCGCCTCCAAGTCCGGCTCCACCGTGGAAACCGATTCGCAGCGCCGCGCCTTCACCGCCGCCTTCCAGGCCGCCAGCATCGACCCGGCCACCCGGCTGGTGCTGGTCACCGACCCGGGCTCGCC
>NZ_BAXF01000244.1:0-3260 GCF_001310435.1 Arthrobacter sp. JCM 19049
ATCATGCTCGGCTGGTTCCTCCTCCTGGCGGCGCTGGGGCTGCCGCAGATCGCCGCGCACCCGCAGATCCTGCTGGGATTGTCCCCACAGTGGGCCGGCCTGCTGCTGCTGAACCACCCGGTGCAGGGGTTCATCCTGTTTGGGGCGATCGTGCTGACGGTGACCGGGGCCGAGGCCCTGTACGCGGACATGGGCCTGTTCGGCGCCCGGGCGGTGCGCCGGGCATGGCTGTGGGTGGTGATGCCCGCCCTGCTGCTGGTGTACCTGGGGCAGGGCGCCTGGTGCTGGGTAGCCCGCAGGCGGTGGAAAACCCGATGTTCTACCTGGCCCCGCCGGCCCTGCGGGTGCCGCTGGTCATCTATGCCACGCTGGCCACCGTGATCGCCTCCCAGGCGGTGATTGCCGGGGCCTACTCGGTGACCCGCCAGGCGATGCGGCTGGGGTTGCTGCCCCGGCTGAGCGTGAAGTACACCTCCCGGCGCGACGAGGAACAAATCTACCTTCGGCGTGAACTGGGTACTGTTGGCCGCGGTGCTCACCGTGATGGTGGTCGCCGGGTCCTCGTCCGGGCTGGCCAACGCCTACGGCCTGGCGGTGACCGGGACCCTGCTGCTGGAATCGGTGATCTTCCTGATCTTCGCGGTGCTGGTGTGGCGCTGGCGCTGGTGGAAAATCGGAGCTACCTGCTGGCCATCGGGCTGCTGGAAGTGGTGCTGCTGGCGGCGAACTCGGCCAAGCTGCTGTCCGGGGGCTGGGTGCCGCTGGCTGGCCGGGGGCATGCTGGTGGTGATGACCACCTGGCAGCGCGGGTTCCGCACCGTGGCGGCCTACCGGGCCGAGCTGGAGGCTCATTCAGCGGCTTTGTGGAAGCACTGTCCGCCACCAACCTGCGCCGTACGGCCGGGGTGGCGGTCTTCCCGCACCCGAACCTGCACAGCACTCCCCTGTCGTTGCTGCTGTGCACCCGGATTTTCCGGATGCTGCACGAACAAGTGGTGATCGTGCGGATCGCCTACGCGCACAGCCCGCACGTACCGGTGCACTCGCGCTTTGAGGTGGACCAGCATTTGAGCGCCAGCCACGGCATCACCCGGATCACCATCCACACCGGCTACCTGGACCGGCAGAACATTCCGGCGAACCTGGCGCTGGTGCACGACCAGGTGCCGAGTGCGAGATCGATTTCAGCCAGGCGCTGTATTTCCTCTCGGTGCTCACCCTGCACAGCCCGCACCCGGAAAGCCTGCGCCGGTGGCGGCGCAGGCTGTTTGTGGCATTGGAGAAGAACCAGGCCCCGCGCGCGGAAATGTTCCAGCTGCCGCCCGAACGCACCATCGTGCTCGGCTCCGAGGTGCGGCTCTGAGGTGGAGCCCAAGAATCCTAGGTTTCGGTCCCCAACCCGGGCAGTGGCCCCTGCCCGTTTCCAGGTCGTTGCGCACCGCGTGGTAGGCCAGGATCTGCAATTCGGTGGACAGATCCACCCGGCGCACCTCCACCCCCCTGGGGGCACGGATGACGTGCGGGGCGAAGCTGAGGATGCTTTTCACCCCGGCATCGGCCAGCTGGTCCACCAGCGGCTGGGCCGCCGCGCCGGGCACCGCCAGCACCGCGATGTTGATCTGCTGCTCGGTGACCACGGCGTCCAGTTCGGCTGCGTCGCGCACCACCAGTTCCCCGACCCGATGCCCCACAAGGTCCGGGTCGCTGTCCAGCATGGCCTTGACGTGGAAGCCGCGGGAACGGAATCCGGCGTACCCGCTCAGGGCGCGCCCGAGGTTGCCGGCCCCGATGATCAGGACCCGCCAGTCCTGATCCAGGCCCAGGGTGCGGCTGATGTGGTCGGCCAGTTCGCGCACCACGTAGCCCACCCCGCGGGTGCCGTAGGAGCCCAGCAGCGACAGGTCCTTGCGCAGGATCGCCGGATTCACCCCGGCCGCCTCGGCCAGGACCCCCGAACTGGTGCGTTCCACGCCCTGGGTGTCCAGGGCGTTCAAGGCCCGCAGGTACTGCGTTAGACGCATCAGCGTGGCCTCGGGCAGGATTCGCGGTTCGGATAGGGGCAAGGAGGGCTCTTTCGGTTGGGGTCAGCGGCGGAACGGGCTGCGGCCTAGTGCTCGCGCAGCAGGCGTTCGAGCCGTTGCGGGTCGATTCGCCAGAAGTCCCGGACCTGCCCGTCGATCAGCAGCACCGGCACCTCTTCATGGTGTTGCTCACGTAATTCTGGGCGGGTGTCGATGTCCACTTCACTGAAGCTCATTCCCAGGCGCGAGGTCACCTCGGCCACGGTCTGGCGGGCGGCAGCGCACAAATGGCATTCCTGGCGCACCAACAGCTGGATTTCGGGAGTCTGTTTCACCCTTCCATGTTCTCACGCCGCATCCCGGGCACGGGTGTTGGCGCCGCTTTGCGACGCCCCGCCCGGGGCCGGCCCCGCGGGAAGAAGCGCAGGGCCACCGGCTAAACTTGGGCTAATGGAAGCCAACGAAGTACGGGACACTGCGCAGCATCCTGCCCCCACCGAGGGGCGGATCGCGGCGTTCTTTGACGTTGACAACACCCTGGTGCGCGGTGCCTCGCTGTACGCGGTGGCCCGCAAGATGCACCAGCACAAGTTCTTCCACTTCCGCGAGGTGCTGTTCTTCGCGCTCAAGCAGCTCAGCTTCCTGGCCCGTGGGGAGCACCTGGGCGACATCACCGCCATCCGTGACCGGGCCTGGACATGGTGCGCGGGGTGAAGGTCGAGCAGATGCGCGAGCTCGGGGATGAGATCTATGACGAATTCATTCACCCCAAGCTGTGGGGCGGGACCGTGGCCATTGCCCGCCAGCACCTGAACGTGGGGCGCGAGGTCTGGCTGGTCACCGCCACCCCCACCGAGGTGGCCGGGGTGATCGCCCGGCGCCTGGAACTGACCGGAGCCCTGGGAACCCGGGTGGAAAGCGAAAACGGGGAATACACCGGACGGCTGACCGGCCCCATCCTTCACGGCGCGGACAAGGCGCAGGCGGTGCTGGAGCTGGCCCAGCAGCAGAACATCAACCTCGCTGGGTCCTGGGGATACTCGGATTCCTACAATGACGTGCCGTTGCTGGAGGTTGTCGGCCACCCGGTGGCCATCAACCCCGATGCCCGGCTGCGCGCCTACGCCAAGGAGCGCGGCTGGCAAGTTTATGACTTCCGCACCGGGCAGCGTGCGGCCCGGGTGAGCCTGAAGCTGGCCGGGGTCATTGGCGCCCTGTTGGGCGGCCCGGCGCAGCCTG
>NZ_BAXF01000245.1:0-3255 GCF_001310435.1 Arthrobacter sp. JCM 19049
TCTGCTGCATGGCCGCCGCCGCCCGGGTCAACCCCACATCCTTGCGGTGGGCCAGGGAAATGGTGCGGGTCAGGGAGGGCTGCTCCAGCCGGCGGGTATGGAACTCGCTGCGGTCCAGCAGCACCGTGGCCGGTACGACCGCCACCCCCAGGCCGAGCTGCACGAAACGCAGCACCGCATCCATCTCCCCGCCCTCCAGGACCACGTTCGGTTCCAGATTGCAGCTGCGATAGGCCTGCATGGTGGCTGCCCGCAGGTCATAGCTGGGGGAGAAGACGATCTGCGGCACCGGGGCCAACTGGGCCAGGCTCAGCGGGCCCTGCCCCGCCGGCAGCTGGCCGGTGTTGGCGGCAATGACCATGAGCTCCTCCGAGAGCAGCGGAATGTCATCCAGGGACTCGAAGGCGGCCGGTTCGTGCTCGGAGGCCACCACCAGGCCAAATCCAGTTGACCGGCCGAGAGCTGCTCCAGCAGCAGACGCGAACCGGCCTCGCTCAAGTGCAGCTCGATTCCCGGATAGCGCCGGTGGAACTCACCCAGCACCATGGCGACCAGGGAAATGCACATCGAGGGCGGGGCACCCAGCCGCACCCGGCCGGCACGCAGCCCGGCCAGCTCCTGCATCTGGTGGCGGATCCGGTCGGCATCGGCCAGCATCCGGGAAGCCAGCGGCACCAGCGCTTCCCCGGCCGGGGTGAGGGTGATGTTGCCGCGGGCGCGGTGGAAAGCTGGGATCCCAGCTCGGATTCCAGGGTGGCGATCTGCCGGCTCAGCGAGGGCTGGGCCAGGTGCAGCTGCTCGGCGGCCCGGGTGAAGTGACCCAGGTCCGCGACGGTCAGGAAACTCTTGAGCTGGTCGAGGTTCATGGCTCCAGCCTAAAGGACAATAGCAAAAACGCATCGAAACCAGAAAAATAATTCATTGTACTAATGGTTTCCGGGTTTCTAGCGTGGAAGCCATGGGTATGAACAGCTCCGTCGCGGGCAACAACGGCGACACCACGAACAACGAATCCAACGACAACGCCACCGGCCACCGGTTCGACGGCGGCACCGGCAAGATCCGGGAACGCAAGATCTCCACCGGCGTGCTGGTGATCGGCACCGGCGGATCCGGGCTGCGCGCAGCCATTGAACTGGCCGAACTGGGGGTGGACGTGCTGGCCGTGGGCAAGCGCCCCCGCCACGACGCCCACACCTCCCTGGCTGCCGGGGGCATCAACGCCGCGCTGGGAACCATGGACGCCGAGGACAGCTGGCAGCAGCATGCGGCGGACACCATCAAGGAAAGCTATTACCTGGCCAACCCGCACACCGTGCAGATTGTGGCGCAGGGAGCGGCCGAGGGCATCGCGGACCTCGAACGCTACGGGATGGGTTTTGCTCGTGAAGAGGACGGACGGATCTCCCAGCGCTTCTTTGGCGCCCATACCTTCCGCCGCACCGCGTTCGCCGGGGACTACACGGGCCTGGAAATCCAGCGCAGCCTGGTCCGCCGCAGTGAACAGCTGCAGGTCCCCATCCTGGATACCGTGTACATCACCGACATCCTCACTCATGACAACCGCGTGTTCGGCGCGTACGGCTTCGACGTGAACAACGGCACCCGCTACCTGATCCACGCCGATGCGGTGATCCTGGCCGCCGGCGGACACAACCGCATCTGGCGGCGGACCTCTTCCCGACGCGATGAGAACACCGGGGACTCCTTCCGCCTGGCGGTGGAGGCCGGGGCCCGGCTGCGCGACCCGGAGCTGGTGCAGTTCCACCCCTCGGGAATCATTGAACCGGAAAACGCGGCCGGCACCCTGATCTCCGAGGCAGCCCGCGGCGAGGGCGGCATCCTGCGCAACGGGCTGGGGGAGCGGTTCATGGAACGCTACGACCCGCAGCGCATGGAACTGTCCACCCGCGACCGGGTGGCGCTGGCGGCCTACACGGAAATCAAGGAAGGACGCGGCACCAAGAAGGGCGGGGTCTGGCTGGACATCTCCCATCTGCCGCGCCAGCTGATCATGGAGCGGCTGCCGCGGGTGTACCAGACCATGCTGGAGGTGCAGATGCTGGACATCACCCGCGAACCCATCGAGATCGCGCCGACCGCGCACTACTCCATGGGTGGGGTGTGGGTGCGTCCCGAAGACCACTCCACGCACGTGGAGGGGCTCTACGCGATCGGTGAGGCCTCCAGCGGCCTGCACGGGGCGAACCGCCTGGGCGGCAACTCGCTGATTGAGTTGCTGGTGTTTGGGCGGATCGTGGGCCGGGCGGCCGCCGAGTATTCGGCCGGGCTTGAGTCCCACACCCGTTCGGCCGCTGCGGTGACGCGGGCCCGCAGCGAGCTGGAGCGGCTGCTGGCCGCTGACGGACAGGAAAACGTGCGCTCCCTGCAACGGGCGATCCGGGACATGATGACCGAGTGCGCCGGGGTGGTGCGTGACGAGACGGGCCTGCTCGAAGGCTGCGCCGGCTGGATGAGATCGAAGCGCGGATGGCCAACGTGGGAATCCACCCGGACATTGCCGGCTTTCAGGACCTGGCGCACGCCTATGACCTGAAATCCGCGGCGCTCTCCGCCCGGGCCACCCTGGAGGCGGCGCTGGAACGGCGCGAAACCCGTGGCTGCCACAACCGCAGCGACTACCCCGAGCAGGATCCGCAGCTGCAGGTGAACCTGGTCTGGTCCCCGCGCGGCGGGGTGGTGCGCGAGTCGATCCCGCCGGTGCCCGCCGAGATCAGTGAGCTGATCGGTGAGGTGGACACGGCCGGGAAGCTGGTGGAGTAGTCCCGCGAGTTTAGAGACCCGTTGGAGCCATCGCACTCCTGCGGGCCTTTAAGCTGGCTGAGGGCAACAACCGGAAGTTCGCCCAGTTTGGCACCGAAGAAACCGTGCATTCGTCAACTTACCGAGGCAAAAGGACACAAGAATCCGTCATGGTGGAGTACGTCATGATGGACGTCCTTATCCATCGTGGTGTCTGGAAGCGCTACACCGGAGGCTCCAAGTGCAGTATTTGATCTGCTATAGCCAACTCATGAGAGTCGTGACTGACCATAGCCACCGCGCAGCCACGGAGAGCCTCCTCGCGCAGCACCTGATGGATCCGCTGCCGGCTTGCCGCATCCAGCCCGGCGGCCGGTTCGTCGAGCAGCAGTGTCGGGGCGTTCTGGGCCAACGCCTGGGCCAGCAACACGCGTTGTCGCTGACCCCCGGACAGGGCGGCGAAAGGCCGGTTCTCGAACCCCTCCATCCGCA
>NZ_BAXF01000246.1:0-3246 GCF_001310435.1 Arthrobacter sp. JCM 19049
GCCGGGTTGATCGCGTACCCGGTGGGTCCGCCCAGCGAGGCGCCGATGGCGACCACGATCAGCGCGACGGCCAGCGGGCCCAACCCGTGGGGGGTCTTGCCGAAGCCGTTGATCACGAACACCAGCACGAAGGTGGCGATGATCTCGGTGACCATGTTCCAGGGGTAGGAGCGGATGGCCCCACCGGTGGCGAAGACGCCCAGCTTGCTGCCGCCGTCGATGGGTTCATCGAAGTGCTTCTTGTAGGCCAGCCAGGTGCCCACGGCGCCGAGCACGGCACCGATCATCTGGGCGGCGAAGTACAGCAGCATGTTCGCCACGGTCTTGTCCACGCCCGGTGCCAGCTCGGTGGCATCGGCGTTGACCATCAAACCGACGGTGACCGCCGGGTTCAGGTGGGCGCCGGAAGCGGCGGCCACCCAGACACCGGCGAAGACCGCCAGTCCCCAACCGAAACAGATCGTCAGCCAGCCCGCGGCGTGGCCCAACGTCCCCTTCAGATTCACATTGGCCACCACGCCGGTGCCCAATAGCAGCAGAATGAATGTGCCGGTGAGTTCGGCAAGAAATATATTCGGAGTCAACACTGACCTTCCTGGGGTGGACGCCGGCGGCCCACTGCCGCCGGCCACTGATTAGGTGAGAATCACCTCGTGGTGGGTTCGCAGCACCGAGAGCGCATGATTGATCTCGGCGTCGGTTTGGGCCCCATCCCAGCCCATGGGCACGGCGAGGCTGCTTGCCACCTCGTGCACCAATTCATTGGTCACCAGGCCGCGGAAGGCCAGGTTGGTGCGGCGGATGAACACGTCGATCAGGCGACCGACCTGCTCCCGCTCGGCCAGGTAGGCCAGCTCCTCATGGGAGAGCTGGTCGCTGTGCTCCAGCAGGTGCTCATCCTCGCCCACGATGTCCAGCACCGCGTCGGCGCGGGTGCCGTAGCGTTCGAGCAGCACTCGCAGCCTTTCGCGTCCGGCCCGGTGCTCGCGGGCGGCGTACCAGGCATCCAGTTCGCCCTCGTTCATCGGGAAGTTCCGTCCGCCGCCGATCGGCACCCCGACGGTGCTCTGGCGCTGCTCGGCGCGCAGGAAGTTCAGCACCTTGCCGCCCAGGTTCTCACCCAGCGCGCGGAAGGTGGTCCACTTCCCGCCGATCAGCGAGAGCATCATGGTCTTGTCGGTCAGGCGGGTTTCCTTCACCTGGTAGTCGCGCGAGACGAACCCGGGGGCGGTGTCATCGTGGTTCGGCAGCGGGCGCACCCCGGAGAAGCGGTAGACGATGTCCTGGCGGTCGACCTTGATGTTCGGGAAGACGTGGTGGATCAGTTCGAAGAAGTAGTCCACTTCCTCCTCGGTGCACACCGCCGGTTCACGCATGTCGTGCTCCAGGTCGGTGGTGCCCACCAGCACGCGGCCAAGCATCGGGTAGATCAGCACGATGCGCCCGTCTTCGTGTTCGAAGAAGATTTCCCGGCCCCCGGTGGCGGCCAGCAGCTCAGGGTGATCCAGCACGATGTGCGAGCTTGGTGCCGCCGGTCCACTTGGTCTCCCGGCCCAGGTCCTCGTTGGTCAGGTCCACCCAGGCGCCGGTGGCGTTCACGAGCACGTCGGCCTCGAACTCGAACTGCTCCCCGCTCAGCTCGTCGCGCAGCTGCGCCTTGCCGTCCTTGAAGCCGGTCAGCGAGGTGTAGTTGGTGGCCCGGGCCTGCGGGTTGGCGGCCAGCCGTCGCGCAGCACGTCCAGGGTCAGGCGCTCGGGGTTGTGCACCGAGGCGTCAAAGTAGGTGGCGGTGTACTTCACGTCCTGGCGCAGCGCCGGCAGGTCCTTGCGCGCGTTGCGTCCGGCCTTGAAGCTGTGCCACGGGGTGTTGCGTCCGCCGATGCCGGCGAACACGTCGTACATGATCAGACCGGCCTTGATCAGCGCCGCACCGCGTTCGGTGGGCTTGCCCGACTTGTGGGTCAGGAAGCGCATCGGCGCGGAGAGGATGCCGGAGAAGGTGGAGAAGATCGGGATGGTGGTCTGCAGCGGCTTGACGTAGTGGGGGGCGATCTGCAGCAGCGAGTTGCGTTCCTGCACGGACTCGTGCACCAGGCGGAACTCCCCGTTTTCCAGGTAGCGGATGCCGCCGTGGATCATGTGCGAGCTGGCGCCGGAGGCGCCCTGGCTGTAGTCCCCGCGCTCGATCAGCGCAACGTCGATTCCCTGCATGGCAAGGTAGCGGAACGTCGCCACCCCGTTGATGCCTCCGCCGACCACCAGTACCTGCGCTTTCGGCCGTTGGCGCAGTAGTTTCAGCTGGTCCCGTTGCACGGTCACCGCCCCCTTGTATCTCAACCTTTGGTCTTTATACGGTTAGTCTTGTCACGCAGGAACAAACAGGTCAAATGATTTGCACAAGTGTGCGAAAAAGGTGGTTTCGATGCAGGAATCGGTGCGCGGCACGGCACGGGCCCGGCCCAAATCTGACACATCCGTGCAAGTGGACCCAAAGTCCCGCGATGCCCTGCGGGCAGCGCACCTGTATTACGTGCAGGACATGAAGATGGAGAGCATCGCCCGGGAGCTGGGCACCTCGCGCTCCACCGTCTCCCGCCTGCTCTCCTTCGCCAAGCGCACCGGCATGGTCTCGGTGGAGATCAACCCGGCGGCGAACATGTCGGTGATGGCCGCCGCCCAACTCTCGGACCTGTACGGGATCTCGGTGCAGGTGGTGCCCACCGACGGGTCCCTGGATGACACCCAGGTGCTGCAGCGGGTCTCCGCGCACGCCGCCTACGTGCTGGGCAACATGGTCTCCTCCTCCATGACCGTGGGGGTGGCGTGGGGTTCGACGATGCAGGCGCTCTCTGCGGCGCTGGGCAGCCACCCCACCCATGACACGGTGATCGTGCAGCTGAACGGGGCGGCGAACCCGAACACCAGCGGGGTCGCTACGCCAGCGAGATCCTCACCCGCTTCGGCCAGGCGTTCACCGCCCGGGTCGAGCAGTTCCCGGTCCCGGCGTTCTTTGACCGCGCCGCCACCCGGGAGGCGATGTGGCAGGAAACCTCGGTGCGTCGGGTGCTGAAGGTGCAAAGCGAAATGAACCTGGCGGTCTTCTCCCTGGGGGCGGCCAACGCCGCCGTCGCCTCCCAGGTGTACCGCGGAGGCTACCTCAGCGAGGCGGAGAACGCGCAGCTGCGCGAAATCGGGGTGGTCGGGGACGTGGCCACCGTGTTCTTCGACGCCGCCGGGCGCAGCCAGG
>NZ_BAXF01000247.1:0-3215 GCF_001310435.1 Arthrobacter sp. JCM 19049
CGCCGCCGGCTGGCCTTTGTCCGATTCCGCCCGTGGGCGATCCGCTAGGGGCGGATTACTCCCATTCGATGGTTCCCGGGGGCTTGCTGGTCACATCCAGCACCACCCGGTTGACCCCGTCGACCTGGTTGGTGATCCGGTTGGAGATCCGGGCCAGCAGGTCGTAGGGCAGGCGGGACCAGTCCGCGGTCATCGCGTCCTCGCTGGAGACCGGGCGCAGCACGATCGGGTGCCCGTAGGTGCGCCCATCGCCCTGCACGCCCACGCTGCGCACGTCGGCCAGCAGCACGACCGGCATCTGCCAGACCTCGTCATCCAGTCCGGCGTTGGTCAGCTCCTCGCGGGCGATCGCGTCGGCCTTGCGCAGGATCGAGAGGCGTTCCTCGTTCACCGCACCGATGATGCGGATGCCCAGGCCCGGCCGGGGAACGGCTGGCGTCCCACGATCTCCTCGGGCAGGCCCAGTTCGCGGCCCACCGCACGCACCTCGTCCTTGAACAGGGTGCGCAGCGGCTCAACCAGCTCGAACTGCAGGTCCTCGGGCAGCCCGCCCACGTTGTGGTGGCTCTTGATGTTCGCGGTGCCCTCGCCGCCGCCGGATTCGACGATGTCCGGGTACAGGGTGCCCTGCACCAGGAACTTCACCGGCTCCCCGGCCTCGGCTTCGGCTTCGACGATGGCCTTCTCCGCGGCCTCGAAGGCGCGGATGAATTCGCGGCCAATGATCTTGCGCTTGGTTTCCGGGTCAGTCACCCCGTCCAGGGCGCTTAGGAAGCGTTCGCGTTCATCGGCGATGTACAGCTTCGCGCCGGTGGCGGCCACGAAGTCCTTCTCCACCTGCTCGGCTTCGCCTTCACGCAGCAGCCCGTGGTTCACGAACACGCAGGTGAGGTTGTCCCCGATGGCGCGCTGCACCAGGGCGGCGGCCACGGCGGAGTCCACGCCGCCGGACAGCCCGCAGATCGCCTTGCCGTCGCCCACCTGGGCGCGGATGCGTTCGATCTGCTCATCGGCGATGGACCCGGCGGTCCATTCGGCCTGCAGGCCAGCGCCGTCGTAGAGGAAGTTCTCCAGCACGTTCTGCCCGAACTCGCAGTGCTTGACCTCCGGGTGCCACTGCACGCCGAAGAGCTTGCGCTCGTCATCGGCGATCGCGGCGACCGGGGCGCCAGCGGTGGAAGCCAGCACCTCAAAGCCCTCCGGGGCCGCGGTGACCGAGTCGCCGTGGCTCATCCACACCGTCGGTGGGGTGTGGGCCCCGGCCAGCACGGAGCGCGGGCCGCCGGAGAATTCGGTTTCGGTGCGGCCGTATTCGCGTAGACCGGTTTCGGCCACGGTGCCGCCCAGGGCGTTGGCCATGGCCTGGAAGCCGTAGCAGATGCCCAGGACCGGGACCCCGGCGTCAAACAGCTTCGGATCCACCCCCGGGGCGTTTTCCGCATAGACGCTGGACGGGCCGCCGGAAAGGATGATGGCGGCAGGTTCCTTGGCCAGCATCTGATCCAGGGGCATGGTGTGCGGAACGATCTCCGAGTACACGCGGGCCTCACGCACACGCCGAGCAATCAGCTGCGCGTATTGGGCCCCGTAGTCGACGACCAGAACCGGCTTATGTTCTGTGGTGAGGGGCGCAGTAGTCACGGATTCAAGTCTACTAGCTCACCGCGCCGCTGAAACCCCCGCACCCCTGTCATCCCCGTCACCAGCCGGGAACCGAAGGCGCTAGTAGCGCTTGGCGGCCTTGGGGAACGCGGCCAGTTCGGCCTCCACCTCACGGTGCACCTTGTGCTCCACGAAGAAGGAGAGGAACGGGACCACCCCGCCCAGGGCGATGGTGATGAAGCGCATGAACGGCCAGCGCATTATCGACCAGAGCCGGAAGTCGGAGAACAGGTAGACCACGTACATCCAGCCGTGCACGATCAGGATCAGCAGGGAGATGTTCACCCCGCCGGCAATCTCGGCGCGGTTGAACAGGCCCAGCGTGTTCGCGGTGCCATCCAGGTGGGTGCCCCCGGCGAACAGTTCCAGGCCCCAGAAGTACTTCAGGACCATCTCGGCCACCAGCAGCAGCAGCATCACACCGGTGGCGTAGGAGAGCACCTTGTAGAAGGCCAGCGCGTTGCGGATCTGGGTGGGGGTGCCGCCGAACTTGCGTGGGGTGCCGGGGGTGGTGGGGCTGGACATGCTTGGAGTGTTCCTTCCGCGAAGGGGCTTTGTGGCAAAGCCCCGAGGGATCTTAGTGGTTCTGGGAGGTGCCGTGCGGGCCGGAGGACGGATGGTCTTGGCTGGGCTCCTGGCCGGTGGGCTCCTGGCCGCGGCGGTGCTCGGCGGCGCCCTGCTCGGCCAGTTCATCCAGTTCGCGCTGGTAGTCATCGCGCACCAGGCGGTACCACAGGAAGAACGCGAAGCCGGCGAAGACCACCCATTCAATCCCGTAGAAGACGTTCAGCCAGTTCACGGTGGCTTCCTGCGGCTGGGTGCCGACAAAGATGTGGCTCAGTCCCGGCTCGGTGACCGGCCCGGCGTCGTTGGCCAGCTCGTGGATGGAGACGAATCCGGAGTACAGCGGCAGATCCAGGTGTTGGCCAGCTGGGCGCTGGAGACCGCGGCGTAGTAAGGTTCGCGCACGTCGCGCTGCAGCACCGGGCCTCGGGCGGGATCAACCGGCCGGTGATGGTGAACTGGCCTCCGGGGTGGCCGGCGGGTCGTTCGGTTCGGCTTCCCAGCCGCGCACCACCGCGATGGCCTCATCGTCGGGGGCGCGTCCACAGCGAACGCGCTGATCACCCAGTAGCCGGCCTGGCCCTCGTGCACGCGCTTTTCCACCAGGATCTCGGTGTCCGGCAGGAAGTGGCCCTGCATGGTGACAATCTGGTCCGCCTTCGTGCCCAGCAGTTCGGTGCCCGGCTGCACGTGCTCGGTCAGCGGCACCGGAACCTCGGTCTTCTCGGCCTTCACCGGGGGTTCGGTGGTGGAGGAACCGAACTGCCATCCGGAGAGCAGCACGAAGCCGGTGGCCACGATGAGGGCACCGAGCAGCGCGGCGATCCATTTGGGTTTGAAAGCGGTTTTCAGCACATCACTACCGTACTTCGATTGCTTGTAGAAGAGCCAATGCGCGGCGGGTGAGATTCTTCCCTTTGACCCCGCCTCCGTGGTGGCCAGGACCCGGCAGCGCCCACTGGGCAAGGGGGCGAACATGCCGGCGGCCG
>NZ_BAXF01000248.1:0-3180 GCF_001310435.1 Arthrobacter sp. JCM 19049
AGCGCTGGGCGGCACTGGGACTGAATGACTCGATGCCGGGCACCACCGGGTCCGGCACGCTGGAGGCGGCGCTGCTCTCCATCAGCGGGATCGGGCCCTGGACGGTGGCCGAGACCCTGCAGCGCTCGCACGGCTCACCGGACCACATTTCGGTTGGCGACTACCACCTGGCGGATTTCGTGGGCCAGGTGCTGGTCGGCCACAGGGTGGATGACCAGCGGATGCTGCAGCTGCTCGAACCGTACACCGGACACCGGCAACGAGTTGTCCGGTTACTGCAGCTCTCCGGGCAGCGCAAACAGGGCTTTGGGCCACGCTACACGCCGTTGGATCACCGCAACCGCTAGCAGCAGCTAGTTGGTTTCTTCCTGCTGGGCGGCTTCCTCGGCGATCTGGGCGTGCACCTCGGACATGTCGATGCCCTTCACCGCGGTCACCAGGTCCTCAAGCTGGGCACCGTTCAGGCGCCGGGCTGGGAGAAGACCAGAACCTTTTCGCGGAAGGCCATCAAGGTCGGAATCGAGGAAATGTTTGCGGCCCGGGCCAGTCCCTGCTCGGCTTCGGTGTCCACCTTGGCGAACACCACTTCCGGGAACTTCTCGGAAATCTGTTCATACACCGGGCCGAACTGCTTACACGGTCCGCACCACTCTGCCCAGAAATCCACCAGGACGATGTCATTGCCTTCGATCAGCTGCGCGAACTCTGTTTCAGTTACATCTACTGTTGCCATGGTTCAACGGTAACCGACTTCGGGCGTTGGCGCTTAGTTTGGCGGGGAAAACAGCCCGCCTCCCCTGCCCGGAAACCAAAAAATCCTCCAGATCTTGTGGATCTGGAGGATCATTTGTGGCAGATACTGGATTCGAACCAGTGAAGGCATAGCCAGCTGATTTACAGTCAGCCCCCTTTGGCCGCTCGGGTAATCTGCCCGGTTGTTCTGGTGGGAACGAGAAATAACTCTACCGGAACTTTTTGCAGATGAAAAATCGAAAGCCGCCCATTTGCTGTAATGCTCATCACCTCCGGTAAACGCCTGAGCAAACCGGTAGGCTATGAGTCAGATTTGAGCCAAACACTCACCAGTCCAACAAACCACAAGGAGAAGATTCGTGGCCAGCGATTCATCATTTGATGTTGTCAGCAAGGTGGACAGCCAGGAAGTGTCCAACGCACTGAACCAGGCAAGCAAGGAAATCTCCCAGCGCTACGACTTCAAGGGCGTCGGCGCGGAAATCGACTTCAGCGGCGAAAAGATCCTGATGAAGGCGAACTCCGAGGAGCGGGTCAAGGCAGTGCTGGACGTGTTCCAGTCCAAGCTGGTCAAGCGCAACATCTCGCTGAAGTCCCTGGATGCCGGGGAGCCTTTCGCCTCGGGCAAGGAATACCGGATCGAGGCCAGCATCAAGGAGGGCATCGCCCAGGATGTGGCGAAGAAGATCAACAAGCTGATCCGTGACGAAGCACCCAAGGGCGTGAAGTCCATCATCCAGGGCGATGAGCTGCGCGTGTCCTCCAAGTCCCGCGATGACCTGCAGGCCACCATGGCACTGCTGCGCGACTTCGAGGATGTGGACCTGCAGTTCGTCAACCTGCGCTAGCCCCGCGTGCCGGCGGCAGCATGAAAGCCGGTGTCCCATGACGTTTAACGCGCCATGGGACACCGGCTTTTGCGTGTGCTGCCTAAAAATTAGTTGCCGCGGGCCATGGCCTCCAGGCGTGCCACGCGCTCATCCATTGACGGGTGGGTGGAGAACATGCGCTTGAGCCGGGAGCCGAACGGGTTGGCGATCATCAGGTGGGAGCTGTTGACGACCTTCTGGTCTTCCTGCGCCAGCGGGGCCTGGTCGATGCCCTGCTCCAGCCGACGCAGGGCACTGGCCAGCGCCAGTGGGTCGTTGGTCAGGCGGGCGCCATCTTCGTCAGCATCGAATTCTCGGGTGCGCGAGACGGCCATCTGGATCACCGAGGCGGCCAGCGGCGCCAGCAGCGACAGGGCCAGGATGGCCAAGGGGTTCACGTTGCGGTTCTCGTTGTTCCCGCCCCCGGCGCCGAAGAACATCAGGAACTGGGCGATCGAGGTGATCACCCCGGCGATTGCCGCCGCCACCGAGGAGGTGAGGATGTCCCGGTTGTACACGTGCATCAGCTCGTGCCCCAGCACACCGCGCAGCTCGCGTTCGTTCAGGATGCGCAGGATCCCCTCGGTGCAGCACACCGCCGCGTTTTCCGGGTTGCGCCCGGTGGCGAAAGCGTTGGGTGACTGCGTGGGTGAGACGTACAGCCGCGGCATGGGCTGCTGGGCCGCCATGGACAGCTCGCGCACAATCCGGTACATCTCCGGCTGCTCCTGTTCACTGACCGGGTAGGCGTGCATGGAACGCAGCGCGATCTTGTCACTGTTCCAGTAGCCGTAGGCGGTGGTGCCCAGGCCAATGAGCGCGAAAATCCAGATGAAGGAGCTGTTCCGGGTTCCTGAGGCGATCAGGGAGCCCAGGGCCAGCAGCAGGGCAAACATACCGCCGAGCAGCAGGGCGGTTTTCAGGCCATTGTTATGTTGATGCACGGTGGGTTATCGCTCCCGTATCGTACTGAGCCGAACTTCTTGGCAGTGTGCGTGGTCAAAAGGTGTGGGCAAGATGTGTGGGCCAAGACCTCCGCCTTGGAGGACCGTGCCCCTGATCTTGCTCATCATCCTTTAGTTTATGCAACGATTGCCCCGCCCATAGGTTCCATCTCGAGCCTATCGTCCAGCTCACAGCGTGCTGCGCGCGCCACGGCAGGTCTCGGCCGCCCACCGAGCTAGGGTTCGGGGTGGCGGGAATCGTAGCGCAGGAAGCCGCGGCGCCAGCGCACCAGCAGCACGGCCACCAGCACACAGCACACCCCCCCAACCACCAGGGTCAGCCCCTCACCCAGGAAGCCCGCGGCGCCTCCGGAGAGCATCTCCCCGACCCGCGGCCCACCGGCGACCACCACGATGAACACTCCCTGCAGCCGGCCCCGCATCTGATCCGGGGCCGCGACCTGCAAGATGGTGGTGCGGAAGACCGAGGAAATGGAATCCGCGATCCCCGCCAGCAGCATGAAGAACATCGCCGGAAGCAGCCACCCGCTGGCCGCCTCGGGCCCGGAGGGCTGCCCGGCGGCCAGCACCCACGATCACGCCCCAGCCCGCTG
>NZ_BAXF01000249.1:0-3164 GCF_001310435.1 Arthrobacter sp. JCM 19049
CGGAGACGAAGGTGCGCAGCCCCGAGTCCCCGGCCTCCAGTTCGGCACCGGCCAGCCCGTATTCCACGGCGCTGCGCCCGGCGCAGCCGTAGCCTTCCAGGTGCATGCCCAGCAGGCCGAGCTTGGCCATTTCCGGCACGATTTCCAGCGGGAAGACGGCCTTCTCGTACCAGGTGGCGATGTTCGGCTTGATGTTCTCGGCGACGAACTGGCGCACCTGCTGGCGCAGCGCGAGCTCCTCGGAGCTGAGCAGCGCATCGAAGTTGATCAGGTCCGAAGGGTCCAGGCGGTGCCGGTGGTGGTCGTGGTCATGGTGTGCTCCTTGAAACGGAAGAGGGGTTGGGTGGGTAGTGGCCCGGCCGGTGAGGGCGCCCGGCCTGGGTTGGTGGCGCTAGCTGCCGGTGGGGTTCAGCAGCAGCTGCTGGTGCTGGCCGTGGGCCGGGGGCACGCTGTGATACTGGGCGCCGGTGCGGGAGAGCCCGATGGGACTGGCGATCTGCCGGGTTTCCTGCGCGGTGTGCCGGTCGCGGATCAGGGCGGTGGGTTCCAGCCCGAGGTCGCGGGCGAAGTCTATGGCCTCGGCGATCGAGTTCACCTTGCCCGCCGGAACCCCGGCCCCCATCAACGCTTCGGCCCAGTACGCCGCCGGGCGGGTGACGGTGGCATTCTCGATTAATTCCTTGAGCTCTTCGCGGTGCGCCACCCGGGAGCTGTTCTCGGCAAAGCGCGGGTCCTGCCCCAGTGCTTCGAGTCCCAGTTCGCGCAGCAGGGCCGCGAACTGGCGGTCATTGCCCACGGCGATGGCCACCACTCCGTCGGCGGTGCGGAAGGTTTCGTAGGGTGCGATGCTGGGGTGGGCGTTACCCATCCGGGCCGGGGACCGCCCGGTGGCCAGCGTGCTGCTTGATTGGTTGGTCAGCCCGGACAGCAGGGAACCCATCAGGGTGATGTTCACCTGCTGACCCTGCCCGCTGGCGTCCCGCTCGCGCAGTGCCAGCAGGATTCCGGTGGTGGCGTTCTGGGCGGCCAGCACGTCCACCAGCGCGACCCCGACCTTCGAGGGGGTGCCCTGCGGCTCACCGGTGATGCTCATCAGCCGCCCACGGCCTGCACCAGCAGGTCGAAGCCGGGGAGCGCAGCCCCCTGCTTGTCGCCGAATCCGGAGATGGAGCAGTACACGAGACGGGGGTTGAGTTCGGCGAGGCTGTGGTAGTCCAGGCCGAATTTGGCCAGGACCCCGGGCCGGAAGTTTTCCACCAGCACATCCGCGTCGCGGATCAGCTCCAGCAGGGCCTGCAGTTGGGCCGGATCCGCAAAGTCGGCGACTACTGCCTGCTTATTGCGGTTGACCGCCGAATAGTAGGTGCTGACCCCGCGTCGGTGACCGGCGGCTTCCAGCTGCGGGTTTCGTCGCCTGCCGGGCTTTCGACCTTGATCACCTCGGCGCCGAAGTCGGCCAGCGTCATGGTGCACAAGGGCCCGGCCAGGATCCGGGAGAGGTCAACAACCTTGATTCCCTGCAGTGGTTGGGTCATCGGCTAGACCACCTTTTCATCATCCAACATCGTTGTTACATGTTGCATGCAACTCTAGATCAGGTGGTCGTCGGCCACAAGGGGCGGAGCCAAAGTTACTGCGGTTTGGGGCAGTTCTCCGGCAGGAGCATCAGCTGGTCCAGGCGTTCAATGAACTTCTGGCATCCAGGCCGGGGGTGCGGGCACAGACCGAGCGGATCAGCAGCTGGGCGGTGCGCATGACGTGGTTGCGCATCGCGGTGGCCGCCGCCGCCGGGTCACGCTGGGTGATGGCCTCGATGAGTTCATCCGGTCCCCCGCCAGCTCCTGGCTGGTGCGGGCCTGGGGGATGGTGGTTTGCCCGTGGGCCAGCACCAGATTGCGCAGCTCGCTGATGATCGCATCCAGCTTGGCGTTTCCGGCCAATCCCAACAGGTAGAGGTGGAACTGCTTGTCGGCTTCCAGGGTGGCCCGCCCGTCCCCCGTTTCGCCGATCTGCAGCATCCGCTGGTGCAGCTCGGTGAGGGTGCGGATATCGGCGTCGCTGGCGTTGAGCACCCCGCGCGCCGCGGCCTGCGGTTCCACGGCCAGGCGCACCTGGAAGACCTCGACGATATCGTCCAGGGAGATCTGGTTGACCCGTACCCCGCGGTTCTTGGCCACGGTGACGATGCCTTCCTTCTCCAGCAGCTGCAGGGCCTCGCGAACCGGGGTGCGCGAAACGCCGAGCTTCTCGGCGATGGCGATCGCCGAGTAGTGCTCCTCCGGCTTCATCTCTCCGGAGACGATGGCGGCACGGATCATGGTGGTCACCTGTTCGGTCAACGACACCTTGGGCACGATCGGTTGCATGCTACTCATGGCCAGAAGCTTATCTTGCTTCGCCCGAACCGGGTCGGCGCACCGGCCGGTTCCATCCCGCGCGCCCGGCTCCCCGGCCCACGCAACAAGGTGCAGCGCATCTGGGCGCTAGGCTGGAGGCGTGGAATCCCAGGCATCAAGCACCGCGCTCCGCGTCCCGCGACCATCCAGGCAACCGACCCCCGACAGCCGCCGACGGCCCCGGCATGCACGCAACGGCAGCACTGGCCGAACGGCTGCGCGGTGATGCTGGAAGCCGGGCGCCAGGCCGCCGGGCTGCTGCGGGAGAACTTCCGCACCGGAATCGGGGCCGAGCACAAGACGAACACCCACGACCTGGTCACCGAACTGGACCGGCGCAGCCAACTGCTGCTCACCCGTGAGCTGCTCTCCCGCTGCCCCGACTCCTGGGTGCTGGGCGAGGAAACGGTGGAGGATCTGCCCACCGGCGATCCCTCGGGGTCCATCCAGTGGATCGTGGACCCGCTGGATGGAACCAGCAATTTCGTGCACGGCATCGCATTCTTCTGCGTCTCCATTGCCGCGGCCATCGACGATGAGCTGGTGGCGGCGGTGGTGATCGACCCGGTCACCGGCGATGAGTTCAGCGCCAACCTCCAGGGCGCGTTCCTGAACGGGCAGCCGCTGCGGCCCCGGCCGCGCCCCAGCCAGCAGCACGCAACCTGATGACCGACTACCCATCGGCCGAGGCGATCGCGGCCGACGGGAGGATTGCCCTGGACCTCTTTGGCCAGTGGGTCCTGGACTTCGCGACCGTGCGGCGCAAGG
>NZ_BAXF01000250.1:0-3158 GCF_001310435.1 Arthrobacter sp. JCM 19049
GCGGGCGGCCCGCTCGGCGTCAATGGACACCAGCGGGAAGGAGGCACCAACCGAGAACCAGCCGTACTCGGCCGGCTGGTTGCCGGTGAACTCGGCGCGCAGGTGGGAGCCGGTACGCATCAGCCGGGCACCACGGTGGTGACCTTGACCCCGGTGCCGGACATTTCCGCACGCAGCCCCTGGGAGAAGCCGACCGCGCCGAACTTCGCGGTGCCATAGGGCAGCAGGTGCGGCACGCTGATCATCCCGCCTATGGAGGAGACGGTGGCAATGTGCCCGCGTCCGCGTTCGCGCATGGAATCCACCACGGCCAAAGCCAGGTTGACCGGGCCCCATAGCATGATGTTCACGGCCTGTTCGAAGTGTTCACGCTCCAGGGACTGCAGCGGCCCGACCTGAATGACCCCGGCCACGGTGACCAGCACCTCGATGGGCCCCAGGGTTGCCTCGATGCGCGAGACCATGCCGGTGACCTCACCGTTGTCCGCCACATCGCACACCATGGATTCGACCATGAGGCCTTCGGCGTGCAGCTTTGCCCGGGCCGCGTCCAGTTCCTCCGCCTCGCGGGCACAGATCACTACCCGGTAGCCGCGCCGTCCCAGTTCCCGGGCCACGAGCAGGCCCAGGCCTCGTGAGGCACCGGCGACCAGTGCGACTTGTCCGTTCGTTGCTTCCTGAGGTGTTGGCATGGCCTCACCCTAAACAGGTGAAGGGCCGCTGTGACACAGGCCATGGCAATTACCCGGCCAGCTCCCAGCCAAAACTGAACCGGAGCGGTGTTGGCGCAGGTGGCGTTCAGGTTACTTGTAGAATCCTTCGCGCAAATTGATGCCGTGCTCCAGCCAGGCCTTTAATCCCGCCAGCATCGAGGTCCAGCCCTCGCAGTTGTCAAAGGCCCGCTGGATCCCGGCCTCGCTGGGCTGCCAGCCGGATTCGCTGATCTGCACCTTGGTGCGGGCGCTGTCATCGACCGGCTCGAAGTCGAACTGCACCCGGCTCATGCCGTCCTCGGCCGCCAGGTGCTCACCTGCCCACCGCAGCACAATGCGCCGCGGGGCCTCGGCTTGCAGCACCTGCACCGGGAAGGCGCCGGGGAAGTCGTGGAAATCCCAGGTGACCGTGTCACCGGCCTCCAGCCGCCCGTGGGCCCCGCCGGTGGTGAAGTAGCGCGATAGCTGCTCGGGATCCGCGACCGCCTCGTAGACCTGCTCGACCGGCTTGGCAACGTGCCCGGCAACAGTGAAGGAGAGCTCGCGCGGGAGCTGGTGTGCGTCCATGGTAGATGTCTACCGCACCCGTGGCACCGGCACAAGGGTTTGCGCACCGAGACACCGGCGCACCGGCACATCGGGAGGAGCAGGACAGCGGGTGCCAGGCGGGGAGGACAGTGCTGTTAGTCGATCGCCCGCTGCCCGGTCTTGGCCTGGTTGGCCATCCGGTTGATGATCCGCGCGGCGAGCTTTCCCTGGGTCGGGGTCAGTTCATGCGGTCCGCGGCTGCGGCGGATGCGCACAAAGCGGCGGTTGGCCATGAACGCCCGGGTGGTGTTGCCGCGGATGATGAAGAAGTCCAGCACCCCGTTGACGAACAGCATGGGCAGCTTCAGCCGGGTGGCCTGCCGGTAGGACTCGTATTGCATGATCGAGTTTTGCAGGCTCTTGCGGTAGGCCGGCCAGGTTTCCTCGGTGATTTCCATGCCCTTGATGAACGGGACGTATTCCTCGGCCAGCCCTCCGCCGGTTTGGACCGCGTCCGGGGAACGGGAGACCAGTTCGAACAGCGAGAAGTACAGGCCCTCGGCACGGAAGAGCTTGCGCAGCTTGCCGCCGCGCGGCTTGCGCCGGTAGAGCGGTGCACCGAAGAGCACCAGGCGCTCAACCATGTCCGGCTCCTTCTCCGCCAGATCCAGGGCAATATTGCAGCCCATGGAGTGGCCGGCAATGACGGCCTTTTGAATCCCCAGGTCCTTCAGGGTCGCGGCGACCGCCGAGGAGTGGTCCCGCAGGGTGTATTCAACATCCGGTTTCGGCGCATCCCCAAATCCAAGCAGGTCCACGGCAATGATCCGCACCCGGGAGTAATCCACGTCATCGAGGACGAAATGCCAACTGTGGTGGTTGTTCCCCAAGCCGTGCAGCAGGACCACGGGCATGCCCTGGCCCCGGTCAATCTTCACGGGCAACAAGTGGTTCGACATGATCCCAATAGATTAGCAAATTTACGCCCTTGACAGGCGGCGGAACCCCCGTAGAGCAGTGAGGTGGGCAACTGTCCTAACAGCCGAAGGGGGCGGCGTAGCGGTAGTTGCCTGCGGGCAGACGGTGGGGGTCGAGCACCTTCACCATGAAGTTCTCGCCCCAGGCGGCATCGGAGGGGATGATTCCGTGATCGGAAGCCGGTTCGTAGCCGAAACGCCGGTAGTAGTCCACGTGGCCGAGCAGCACGATTCCTGCCAGGTTGCGCTGCTGCGCACGGTCGTGGATGTCCTGCATCAGGATCGAGCCCACCCCGCGGTGCTGGTATTCGGGGGCGACCGCCAGCGGCCCGAGCCCCAGCAGCGGGTATTGCCCGTCCACGCTCCCCCAGCTGGCGATCACGTGCCCAATGACGCGGTCTCATCCAGGGCCACGATCGAGAAGACCGGATCGTAGGCGGGACAGTCGAAGAGCTCTTGCAGCAGGCCGACCTCCGCCGGCTCAATCGAGGGGTCGGAGTTGGCGAATGCCGCATGGGCCACTGCGTAGACCCCTGCCCTGTCGTCGAAGGTTTCCTGCCGAACTTGCATGGTCGCTAACCTACCAAACTCAGCTGGGCGCTCCACCGGGATGAAGCCCTACAGACCCGGAGCGAAACGCAAAACTACTGGTCACCTCCCGATGCTGGAAACTCATGCCCAGAGCGAATGTTTCGCAGTGTTGAACTTGAGGGGAACAAAGGGTTTATCCCCATTTGCCGGGTCAGAGTTATCTGCGAAACTTTGCGCCATTTGCTAGAAGAACCTTGTCTGCTCGGGTTCTTGATGCTGGAATAAGGGAAGCTCATTCATCACTCGTGAGGAAAAACCCATGTCCAAGAAACGCACGACCCGCCTGGCGCTGGCGACCGTGTTCACCGCCTCGTTGGTGGCGACCTCGCTGGCCCGGCCACCGCCTCGA
>NZ_BAXF01000251.1:0-3142 GCF_001310435.1 Arthrobacter sp. JCM 19049
CGGGTGGACCACGTGCATTCCGGTCCCGCAGAGCTCAGCGGCGTCGTGCACAGCCTCACCGACGGGGATGCCACCAGTGGGCGGGTCGCCGTGGTGCGGTCGGTGGGGTGCACGCCATCATCACCGAACGGCGCAAGCCCTACCACACCCGTTCCGACTTCGCCGCCGCCGGGCTGCAGGCCACCGACTTTGACCTCGTCGTGGTCAAGATCGGCTACCTGGAACCGGAACTGTTCGACCTGGCTGAAGGATGGATGCTCGCACTGACCCCCGGCGGCGTGGACCAGGACCTGCTGCGCCTGGGCCACCGAAAGATCGAGCGTCCCATGTTCCGTTCGACCAGGACATGGAAGACCCGGACCTTGGCGCCCAGCTGTTCGCAGCCCGCCCGCACGGAGCCTAGCCATGCCCGTACTGGAAATCGCGGTCCAGGACGCTGCCGGTGCCCGCATCGCCCGCAGTGAGGGGGCCGAGCGGGTGGAGCTGTGCTCGGCACTGTCCACCGGAGGGCTGACCCCCTCGGTGGGGATCCTGCGCACCACCATCGAGGTGGGCCTGCCGGTTCACGTGCTGATCCGTCCCAGGCCCGGCGGATACGTCTACGATGCCACCGAGGTTGAGGCAATGGTCGCGGACATCGTCTGCAGCATGGAGCTTGGCGCGCAGGGCGTGGTGATCGGAGCACTGGACGGTGCAGAGAGCGCCTTGGACCTGCCGGTGCTCGGCCAGCTGGCCACCGCCGCACGCAGCGTGAACCCGGATGCCGAAATCACCGTGCACCGCTGTGTGGACGTCTTACTGGAGCGCGGCATCGAACCGCAGCGGATCATCCGGGATCTCGTCGAGCTCGGCGCCACCCGGGTACTGACCTCCGGGGGAGCGACGCGTTCCATCGACGGCGTGGACACGTTGACCCAGCTTCACCAATTGGCAGAAGAGCGCGTGCAGATCCAGCTGGCGGGGGAGTACGCATTGGCGACATCCCCAGGTTGCGCCATTTGGATGGGGTCCACCTCTCCGCCCGGCACAGCGTCAACGGGGGAGCTGCCGGTCCCGGCGGCGGCAGCGGGCACATCGATGCCACCAGCGCTGAGCTGGTGCACCAGGCCCGGGTAGCCCTGGACGCGTCATAAAGCCCTGCCCCAATGTTCCGCACGCGGACCTAGCCTGGGCGCTTGGGCAGCGCTGCTGATCGAAGGAGCGGCAGCGCGCGAATTCCGCTTCGCGCTGGCGTGCCGTGAACGTTTTCGGCCTGTTTTGTGGCTGTGCAGCCCGGTATTCACCGGTGGGATGATCTTTCCCTGGTGAATACCGGGTTTTGCGCTTTTCCTAGGAGTCATCCTGGTGAGGGAGCCGTGACCGTGCATGAGGGCCGCGGCAACGAGGCCTGTCTAACTTGTGTGTATCAAAAACACTCCACGTCATGCTGCTACCTTTTTGTCCACAAGATCGGGTAACGTCTCGTGTGTCACTAGCCCCAAGAAAGTGAGAGAAACATGAAGGCGCTTTTCGATCTCGACTTCCGCCGCTTCGTCACCCCGACCATCATCAAGATCGTCTACATCCTGATCATGGTGATGCTGGGTATCGGTTACCTCGTTGCCGTGTTCAGCAGCTTCCAGGCCAGCACCGGCTTCGGCATCTTCACGCTGTTGATCCTCGGACCGCTCTTCGTCCTGCTCTACCTGGTCCTGGCCCGCGCCAGCCTTGAATCGCTGCTGGCCGCGATTCGCACCGCGGAGAACACTGCGGAACTGGTGCGTCTGGCTGGCGGCCACGCCCCGGGCACTGATCCGCAGTTCCCGGCCGGGCCTCAGTCCCCGGCGGGCCCGTCGGCTCCGACCAACCCGCAGATGCCGAACACGCCCCAGCCGGAAGTGGACCGGCAGCCCCGACCAACCCGTACCAGCAGTAGGTCCTGGACCTTCAGCCGGAACTGCAACTGCCTGCGCACTGGAGAACCAGTTGCCGCAGGGCAGTTTTGTATTGGGGCGGTGAACCGGTGCCTTGGCTACCAGGCGTACTCGGCCTTCAGGGAGAGCACCGGGCATTCGGCCTGCAACAGGATCCGCTGCGCGGTGCTTCCCATGATGAACTTGCCCACCGGCGAGCGCTTGCGCATGCCGATGACAATGAGTTCGGCCCGCTGGGCACGGGCCACGCCCAGGATCTTGTCCGCCGGGTCGGAGCCCACCGGCGAGCGCTCGATCCAGAAGTCCACTCCCGACGTGGTGAGGCGTTGTTCCAGCGCATGATGCTGCTTGGCATCAATCAGCCGGTTGTCGATGGGGTATCACCCTTGGACGCGTTGACGACGGTGAGCCGGCTTTGGGAACGCTCGGCTTCGAGGATGGCCCGCTGCAGTGCCGCCTCTCCTTCCGGGGAAGGGATGTATCCGACCACGATGCTCATGAGTGATCCTTCCTGGTATCTTCCCCATGCGGCCCGCTCTGTTCGGCCACATGGCTTCCGCCCTTCAGGTGCTGGTGGTCCAGGGTCGAGAGCTCGTCCTCGGTGAGGTTGCCGCCCCCGGCCAGCCCTTGGGCCAGTTCGGAGGAGCCGCCGCGGGAACGGCGGATCGCCATGAAGATGACCGGCAGGAGCAGCAGGATGGCAATGATGATGTAGATCGTCACAGCCACCGGCTCGCTCCACAGCCCGGAAACTTCACCGGCACTGAGCTGGAAGGTCTTGCGCAGTTGTTCCTCGGCCATCGGGCCGATGATGACACCTAGGATCAGCGGCAACACCGGCAGTCCGAAGCGGCGCAGTGCGAAGCCGAGCAGCCCGATGGCCAGCAGCAGCCACAGGTCCGCGGTCTGCATGTTTACCGAGAACGCGCCCAGCGTGGCGAAGAACAAGATCCCGGCATACAGGTAGGGGCGGGGGATCTGCAGCAGCTTCGCCCAGACCGGGGCCAGCGGCAGGTTGATCAGCAGCAACAGGGTGTTGCCGATAAACAGGCTCGCAATCAGCGCCCACACCAGTGCCGGCTCATTTTCAAACAGCAGCGGACCGGGCTGGATGCCCTTCATGACCAGGAAGGCGAGCATGACCGCGGCGGTGGCGTTGGTCGGCAGGCCCAGGGCGAGCATCGGGGTGAGGGTGCCGGCGGCCGAGGCATTGTTCGCCGCCTCCGGGC
>NZ_BAXF01000252.1:0-3116 GCF_001310435.1 Arthrobacter sp. JCM 19049
AGCGAGGCGATCACGTCGCCACCCAGGCCGCCGGCGCCGACCATGCCGGCGATCACGACCATGGACAGGGCCAGCATGATGACCTGGTTGACCCCGGCCATGATGGTAGGCAGCGCCAACGGCAGCTCGATCTGGCGCATGATGCGCCCGGGGGAGGAGCCGAAGGCCTGACCGGCCTCCACCACTTCCTTGTCCACCGAGCGGATGCCCAGTTCGGTGAAGCGCACGCCCGGGGCCAGGGCGAAGATGATGGTGGCCACGATGCCCGGGGCCACCCCGACGCGGAAGAGCATCAGCGCCGGGATCAGGTACACGAACGCCGGCATGGTCTGCAGGAAGTCCAGCACCGGGCGGATCACGTTGGAGAACGCGTGGGACTTGGCCGCCCAGATGCCCAGCGGCAGTGCGATCACCAGCGCCAGAACGTGGCCACCAGCACCAGGGCCAGGGTGACCATGGCGTTGGACCACTGGTCCATGGCCACGATCAGCAGCAGCCCGATCACCGAGCCGAGCATGAACTGCCAGCCGCGGGCCAGCAGCGCGATCAGCGCCACGATGATGGTGATGACCCAGAACGGGGGAGTGGAGAGCACCACTTCCACCGCGTCATACATTTCCACGAAGATCGCGCGCAGCACCCGGAACAGTCCGTCCAGGTTCTTCACGATCCAGTCAACGCCGTCCTCGGCCACGTCTCCGATGGGGATACGGAATTCCACTAGTTCACCTCCGGGCTGCTCATCAGCGCTTGTTCAACCACATCGCTGGGCAGCGGCTTGTCCAGGATCGTCATCTCCTCGGTGGGCGGGTTGGTCTGGGCCAGGGCGGCCAGCAGGGTCACCCGCGGGATCACCCCGAGCAGCCGGTGCTCGGCGTCGGTGACCGCCACCGGCAGCCGGGATTCGACCGAGGGGACGAACAGGTCCACCAGCGGGGTGTCCCGGTCCACGGTCTCCAGCTTCTGGATCTTGGCCTCGATCGAGCTTTCCCCGGCGCGCACCAGCTTGAGCGCATCACGGTCGGTGATCATCCCCAGCACCTTCCGGTCCCGGCCGGTGACGATCGCGGCGGAGAGGAACTGGTCGCGCATGGTGCGCAGCGCCGAGCGCGGTCCGGCGTTGGCCTGGATCACCGCGCGGGTCGGCTCCATCACTGAGGAGGCGGTCAGCACCCGGGCGCGGTCCACGTCCTGCACGAACTGGGCCACGTAGTCGTTGGCCGGGTCGGTGAGGATCTCCTCGGGGGTGCCCACCTGCACGATCTGCCCGTCGCGCATCACCGCGATCCGGTCCCCGAGGAACATGGCCTCGTTCAGGTCGTGGGTGATGAACACGATGGTCTTGTTCAAGGTGGCCTGCAGCTCGACCAGCTGTTCCTGCATTTCGCGGCGGATCAACGGGTCCAGGGCCGAGAAGGCCTCATCCATCAGCAGCAGGTCGGTGTCGGCCGCCAGTGCGCGGGCGATGCCCACACGCTGCTGCATGCCGCCGGAGAGCTCCGAGGGCATCTTCTCGCCCCAGCCATCCAGGCCCACCATCTTCAGCATCTTCGCGGCCGAGGCCAAGCGTTCGCTCTTGCCCACGCCCTGCTGTTCCAGCGGGTAGGCCACGTTCTCCAGCACGGTGCGGTGCGGCAGCAGCGCGAAGTGCTGGAAGACCATCGAGACCCGCTTGCGGCGCACCTCACGCAGGTGCTTGGCCGAAATCCCGGTGATCTTGTCCCCGCCCAGGCTCACGGTGCCGTCGGTGGCATCCCACAAACCGTTCAGGGTGCGGATCAGGGTCGATTTGCCGGAGCCCGAAAGGCCCATGACAACAAAGATTTCGCCTTCCTTGACTTCGAAGGAGGCATCGATGACAGCCGCGGTCGTGTGGGAGGGCAATTGATCCCTCGTCGAGCCAGCTTTAAGCTTTTTGACCGCTTCTTTCGGTTTACGGCCGAAGACCTTGTACAGGTTCTCGACCTTCACGGCGATATTGGTGGTCATGTTCTCCACTGCCCGCCTGGCGCCCATCAGGCGTCACGGCTGGTAGCGGGCCGCAGGATTTTGGCGCCCGACAACGTGCCCGGCGGAACTGAAAAATGCGAGTGTTCATCCTGACTGACGCGGCCCAAATCAGTAACTTCTGGACCGCGTATGGCCCTTGGTTTCCTTGCTGGCGGTCGTGTCGGACGCGTCGCCGCCAATAACCGAGCGTAACAAGATCAAACGAAAAAGCACACTTTGACCGGCACCATTCCCCTCGAAATATGTCCAAGTGTAAGCACGCTTTTCCGCAGAATGACGCGGCAAAAGAGGTTGTTATGGAAATGTTATGGATCACTATCACAACCGGTTGCCTTCGCAATCGGGGGAGGGTACCCACGCACATACTGGTCACATGGTTTCCCACTTCACCGGCAGGGGGCAGACATGGACAATCACAACCAGCGGCTGGGGGTGCGAGGGGAGAGCATTGCGGCGGCCTTTTTGGCCAGTCGAGGCCACGAGGTCGTGGCGCGGAATTGGCGCTGCCAGCGGGGCGAATTGGACCTGGTGACCCGAGGTGGTGGACACATAATGGCCGTCGAAGTCAAAACTCGAACCAACGACAAATTCGGCAGCGCTTTTGACGCAATTTCCCGACAAAAGTACGAGCGAATCCAGCGCCTATTACTCGAATGGTCGAGGGAAAAGCGAATATGGTTGCCCGAACTAAGGGTGGATGTGATCTGCATTTACCCCGAGCCCGGCGGCTGGCGGATCGAGCACCACCAGCGGGTGGCGTCATGACGCTGGCACGCACGCGCTGCGTGGCCCTGGGCCGGGCTGGGTGGCGCCATGGTGGAGGTCGAGGCGGATCTGGGCAACGGCATCCCGGGCTTCGTGATCCTGGGGCTGCCCGACGCGGCGCTGCGCGAGGCCCGCGAACGGATCAAGCCGCGGCCCGCAACACCGGCATCGCACTGGCGAACCGGAAACTGACCGTGAACCTGTCCCCGGCCACCATGCACAAGCAGGCTCCGGCTTCGACCTGGCCATCGTGCTCGCCGCGCTGAGCGCTGACCGGCAGATCAGCGCCTGCCCGCACACCGTATACCTGGCCGAACTCGGACTGGATGGAACCCTGCGCC
>NZ_BAXF01000253.1:0-3094 GCF_001310435.1 Arthrobacter sp. JCM 19049
CCCAGCTGCTGGCCCACACGCTGGGCCGCGCCGAGTAGGATACGGCGGCCGGCCGGTACACCGGCAAAAGGACCCCGGCTGCCCGTACTATCGGGAAGCCGGGGTCCACAGGATTAGTCCAGCACCGGGGCCTGCAGGCCGAAGCGGGATACCGCCTGGGCCTCTCCATCGGCCAGGTGGTAGGTGACGCCCACAACGGCGGTGCGTCCCTCATCGATGGCGTCGGCGATGATGCGTGAACGGTCCACGAGCCGCTCGGAGGTCTCCCGCACGTGTTCCACCACGGTGGAGTTCACATCGCTCAGCCTTTGCGCTCGGCCGCGAAGACCGACGGGGTGATGTGCTCGACCAAATCGCGGATGAACCCCTTGGGCAGGGTGCCGCTGCGCTTGGAGTCAATCGCGCTGGTGACCGCGCCGCAGCTGTCATGGCCCAGGATCACGATTAGCGGGATGTTCAGGATGTCCACGGCGAACTCCAGCGAGCCCAGGCTCGCCGAGTCGATGACGTGGCCGGCGGTGCGCACCACGAAGACGTCCCCCAGACCGACGTCGAAGATGATCTCGGCGGCCAGGCGCGAGTCCGAGCAGCCGAAGATCACGGCGAACGGCTCCTGCCCGTCGACCAGGGATTGACGTCGATCCCCGTCCTGGTTCGGGTGTTCGGTGTGGCCCTTGATGAACCGCTGATTTCCTTCGGTGAGCTTCTTCCACGCTTCGGTGGGGGTCATGGCATGCTGTGCGGGATTCGACATACCTCAAAGTTTATCCCCGCCCGATGCCCGCGCCCCGTCGCCGGAGCCCGTACAGTGCGCCACCGGACTGGCACGGTGCCGGTTTCTGCTCAAATTTCCTAGTCAGCTTTTCGGTGGCGGGGGTACCGCAGGACACGGCTGGTGCGCCGTCACAAAACTGCACATCGCCAGGCTGGGGGCTAGGCTCCGGCGCGGCACCGGCCGGGTGTGGTCTTCGGCGCGCGGCATGCCTTATCCTATTGAATGTCAGGAACCGTTTTGCGGTTTCCGGCGCTCTCAAAAGGGGCGATACCCGCTGACGGCTCTCCGGTAGCGAACGGTAGCGGCAGACATATATGGAATTTTCTCAATCAGCATTTCGTGAAAAGAGTCCATGATGTCCAGCGTCTCAGCTGTAATCGCCCGCGCCTGAAGCCGATCGCCCCGCAGATTTCGGATTGATGGGCAACGGCAACGCCCACTTCCTGGATGCCGCGGTCCGCCAGGGCTTCGACTACACCGCCGTTCGCCACGAACAGGCCACCGTCACCGCCGCCGACACCCACTTTAGGCTCAGCGGCAAACTCGCCATCGCCTCCACCACCTACGGCGCCGGCTTCACCAACGCCGTGACCGCGCTCGCCGAGGCCGCGGCCGCCAACACCCCGGTGCTCTTTGTAGCCGGGGACGCGCCCACCGGTGGGCTGCGCGGCTGGGACGTGGATCAAACGGCGATTAACACCGCGGTACGCGCCGTGACCTACACGGTGGACGCCAGAATCCCGGACACACCGCCCTGCAGGCCGCAGCCCACGCACTGCGTGAACGCACCCCGGTGGTGCTGGCGATCCCCTACGACCTGGCGGCTGCCCCGGCAAGCCAGGAAGGGCCCTGGGATCTGGGTCAGTACAGCTTTGACCCGCCGGCTCCGCGGTTGGGCGAGGAACAGCTGCAGCAGATTGCCGCGCTGCTCAACGCCGCACAACGCCCCCACGTGCTCTACGGCCGCGGTGCCCTGGACGCAGCCGGACCCATGGCCCGGCTGGCCGACAAGCTCGGGGCCACCAGCTCCGGCACCCTGCTGGCCCGTGATCTGTTGGCCCGTCCCGCCGATCTTGGCATCACAGGGGGCTTTTCCACCGAAGCCGCGGCGCAGCTCATCGCACAGGCCGACACCGTGCTGGTGCTCGGTGCGTCGTTGAACCAGTTCCAGATGCGCTTCGGGCAGCTGTTCGACCCGGCGGCCCGGGTCATCCAGATCGATGTCGCCCCGACCGCCACCAGCCCGCGCGTGGATGTCTTTGCCAGCGCCGACTCCGGACAGGCCCTGGACCAGCTGCTGCCCCTGCTTCAGGAACGGGCCGGAGGACGGCGCTACTGTGACGGGCTGGACCTAACGGCGGTACGTGCCCGCCCGGCCGGTGACCCGGTGGCCGCGGATGGGCTGCTGGATCCCCGTCGAGTGGCCAGTGAACTGGAGGAAATCCTGCCGGAGAACCGGCTGCTGGTGCAGGACGGCGGGCATTTCATCGGTTGGCCCCATGTACTGGTCCACCAGCGGCACCCGGTCGCTGAGCTGCGTGGGCACCGCCTACCAGTCCATCGGCCTGGGCGCGGCTTCCATGGTCGGCGCCGCCCCGGTGGCCGAGGGGCGCACCGTGGTGCTGGCCGCCGGGGACGGCGGGTTCCTGATGTCCCTTTCGGACCTGGAGTCGATCGTGCGGACCGTTAGCAGCGGGGTCATCGTGATCTATAACGATTCCGCTTATGGGGCCGAGATCCACCAGTATGGCTCGATCGGGCTGCACGAGGATCCAATGCTGATTCCGACCGTGGACTTCGCCGCCCTGGCCACCGCCTTTGGAGCCACGGGGATCACCGTGAAGAGCGTATCCGACTTGGAGCAAGTTCGTGCATGGGTTGGGGCAGGCGCCAACGGCGTCTGCCTGGTTGATGCGCGCATTTCCCCGTTGGTGCGCGCCCCCTATATGGAGGAAGTGCTTCAGGCCAACGCAAAAAGCGCCGCTGAGCTGGTATCACAATCTGATTAAGCCGCTGGAAATCCCCAACGCGTTCAGCGTAGGGTTGCCACGTGCAGTTTTTGTCGGTTAGCCTTGCAGCTTTTGGCCTGGGAAGCGCCCTGATCTTTCCCGCCACCCCGGCTGCCGAGCAGACCCCAAAACCGGTGGACTACCAGCAGTGCGGGATCTTCGACATTGAAGAGGACCCGGCCTACCCCTTCGGGGCCCAGTTGTTGGAGGACCTCTGGGTCGATTCACCGGATGGCAAACTGCGCGTGGCAACCTTCGACGTGAACCTCAGCGCCAAACAGCAGGGCCAGCTCGGCGCCGACCTGGCCGG
>NZ_BAXF01000254.1:0-3085 GCF_001310435.1 Arthrobacter sp. JCM 19049
GCAGTTGCGCGTCGGAGCCCGGCTCGGCGTTGCCCGCCAGCTCCCACAGTCGGTCTGCGGCGTCGATGCCCGACTGTTCGCGTGCCTGTTCGTTCACGTAGAAGTCCAATGCGGTGTTCAGCTGGCGCAGCAGCACCATGATCACCGAGGAGTCCACCTCGTGGCCGATGTTGTTCAGCAGCAGCTGCACATAGGTGCTGGCCGGGGCCTCGGCATCGCGCACCGCATCCCAGGCGGCACTCCAGACCAGGGTGCGCGGCAGGGACTCCGTGAAGTCCTTCAGATGCTTCGTGGCGGTGGCCAGGGAACGCTCGTCGAGACGGATCTTCGCGTAGGTCAGGTCGTCGTCGTTGAGCAGCACGAGGTCTGGACGCTGCAGTCCCACCAGTGCGGGCACCGGGGTGCTTTCGCCGGTGACATCCAGTTCCTCGCGGTGGGTGCGCACCAGCTGGCCGGAGTCATTCAGGCTGTAGAAGCCCACGGCCAGACGGTGGTCGCGGATCGTGGGGTAGTCGGTGACCGCGCTCTGCCGGATGCTGAAGTCGGTGATGGTTCCGTTCTCATCGGCCTCGATGGCGGCGGTGAGCGTGTTGACCCCGGCGGTTTCCAGCCACTGGCCGGACCAGTTGCTCAGGTCGCGGCCGGAGGCTGTCTCCAGTTCCCGCAGCAGGTCCGGCAGTTCGGTGTTCTGCCAGGCGTGCTTGGCGAAGTAGCTGCGCACCCCGGCCATGAACTCCTCCTGGCCCACGAAGGCGACCAGCTGGCGCAGCACGGAGGCGCCCTTGGCGTAGGTGATGCCATCGAAGTTGACCTCCACGTCGGCCAGGTCCCGCATCTCGGCGACCACCGGGTGGGTGGAGGGCAGCTGATCCTGGCGGTAGGCCCAGTTCTTCTCCAACATGTTGAAGGTGGTCCAGGAGCTGGTGAATTCCGTGTTTTCCGCCGCAGCAGGGTGGACATGAACTCCGCGAAGGACTCGTTCAGCCACAAGTCGTTCCACCACTTCATGGTGACCAGGTCGCCGAACCACATGTGCGCCAGCTCGTGCAGGATGGTGATGGCCCGGCGTTCGACCATGGCGTGGGTGGGACGTGAGCGGAAGACGTAGTCTTCCAGGAACGTGACCGCCCCGGCGTTTTCCATGGCTCCGGCATTGAACTCCGGGACGAAGAGCTGGTCGTATTTCACGAACGGGTAGGGCACGGCGAAGTTCTTCTCGAAGAACTCAAAGCCCTGCTTGGTGACGGTGATGATGTTCTCGAAATCCAGGTATTCCATCATCGAGGAGCGGGCGAACACGCCCAATTCAATGGTGCGCCCATCGCGGGAAACCAGCGAATCGCGCTGCACCTGGTACGGTCCGGCGATCAGCGCGGTGATGTAGCAGGAAATGCGCTGGGTGGGGGAGAAGTCCCACCGGGCCTTGCCCTCCTGCAGCATTTGCGGATGCGGGGTGGGGGAGTTGGAGACCACGTTCCAGTGCTTCGGGGCGGTGACGGAAAACTGGAAACTGGCCTTCAAATCCGGCTGCTCGAAGACGGCGAACATGCGCCGTGAGTCGGCCACCTCGAACTGGGTGTACAGGTAAACCTCGTCATCCACCGGATCCACGAAACGGTGCAGGCCCTCACCGGTGTTCATGTACAGCGCATCAGCGTCGATCACCAGGGTGTTTTCCGCCGCCAGGTGCGGCAGCTGGATGCGTACGCCGTCGCTGACCTCGGAGGGATCCAGTTCGGTACCGTTCAGGGTGACCGAGCGGACGGTGTCGGTGACCGCGTCGATGAAGCTTGAAGCGCCTGCGGTAGCGGTGAAGCGCACTGTGGTGCGTGAGCCGAAGACCCGCTCACCCTTGGTCAGGTCCAGCTCCACCTCGTAGCTTTCAACACGCAGCGTGTTGGCGCGTTCGATGGCCTCGTCACGGGTCAGGTTCATTCCGGGCATATGCATTCGCTCCGCATCCATGCGGCTCGTGCGCCGCATTAGGGAAATCTGAAATATCTATTGAACAACTAGCCCCTATTCTGCCACTGCGGCAAGGGGGTGGCGCAAGTCATTTGGCGGATATTTCCGCTTCCGCCGGCCCCGCCCCGGCCGACCGGGGCAGGCGCTGCCGACGGGGGAGTCTGCGCGAAGACGCTACACAATGCGCGAACCCCAGCGCCGGTGGATAAGCTGGAGTGGTGCTCGCCGCCAATGACGGCAGCGGCCACAGAAGACCTCCGCCCCCGGGGCAAAATGTCATCGAAGCAAAAACACGAAGAGGGACAACCTATGCGCGTGCACATCGCCACCGACCACGCCGGCCTGGAACTGAGCGACCACCTGGTCAAGCACCTGACCGCCAAGGGCTACGAGATGGTCAACCATGGACCGAGCTCCTACGACCCGGAAGATGACTACCCTGCCTTTTGCATCAACGCGGCCCGCGCGGTGATCAATGACCAACGGGCCGGGGTTGAGGCGCTGGGAATCGTGCTGGGTGGTTCGGGCAACGGCGAGCAGATCGCCGCGAACAAGGTCGAAGGGGTGCGCGCGGCCCTGGCCTGGAACCTGGACACTGCTCAATTGGCACGCCAGCACAATGACGCCAACGTGGTCGCCGTGGGCGGCCGTCAGCACTCGACGCAGGAAGCGACCGCCATCATCGAGCCTTCCTGGCCGAACCGTTCAGCGGTGCCGAGCGCCACAGCCGACGCATCGGCAAGATCGCCACCTATGAAACCACCGGCGAGGTCATCGACTAGCCGTGCCGGAAGGACATTCACTGCACCGCCTGGCCCGCCAATTCGACGACGTCTTCGCCGGCCAGGCGGTTCAGGTTTCATCCCCGCAGACGGTTCGCCGCCGACGCCGAACGCATCAGCGGCCAGCAGCTGGAACGTGCGTGGGCCAAGGGCAAGCAATTGTTCTGCCAGTTCTCCAACGACCTGTACCTGCGAATCCACCTCGGACTCTACGGCGCCTTCGACTTTGGCGGGGACGAGTTCTTCCGCGGCGCCTCCTCCATCGGTGCGCCCCGGCGCATTGGCGAACGGGAAGTTGCCGCCGAGGCCAACGGGGAATACCTGGGCCCGCCCGAGCC
>NZ_BAXF01000255.1:0-3082 GCF_001310435.1 Arthrobacter sp. JCM 19049
CCGCGGCGCTGCAGCAGCTGGCCGGACTGGGCACGGCGCGAGCCGTTCGGCTGGCCCGGTGCAGCTGGAGGGAGAGATCTACGCTACCGGCGCGGTCCGGTGATCGTTTTCACCAGACCCGGCTAAACACTGGGGGCCGGAGTGTGGCAATCTAGTGGGGTACCACCCCTCTACATTCAGGAGAACCTTCGTGGATTCGAACGAGATCAAGGCCGATCTGGCCCACGTGCTGTACACCAAGGAAGAGATCCAGGCCCGGATCAACGAACTGGCCGCGCAGATCGACAAGGACTACGAAGGCCGCGACATCCTCGTGGTGGGTGTGCTCAAGGGCGCGGTGATGGTCATGGCCGACCTCTCGCGCGCACTGAAGTCGCACGTGACCATGGACTGGATGGCGGTCTCCTCCTACGGTTCGGGCACCCAGTCCTCCGGGGTGGTACGCATCCTCAAGGACCTGGACACCGACCTGATGGGCAAGCACGTGCTGATCGTGGAGGACATCATCGACTCCGGGCTGACCCTGTCGTGGCTGAAGTCCAACCTGGAATCCCGCGGCCCGGCCAGCGTGGAAATCTGCACCCTGCTGCAGAAGCCGGAGGCGGCCAAGGTGAAGATCGACGTGAAGTACGTGGGCATGGACATCCCCAACGAGTTCGTGGTCGGCTACGGGCTGGACTACGCGGAGAAGTACCGCAACCTGGACTGCATCGGCACCCTGGCGCCCCACATCTACCAGTAGGGAACTTTTCGTGCGCCGCGTGCGTTGATCAGTATCGATAGACATGGCGTAGCCCGGACGTCGGATGAAGTGCGTGAGGGGGATGCGGGGGAACGGGAACCTCCGGATCGATGAAAACCAAGAAACTTTTTAACAGCTGGATCATTTGGGTGCTCGTCGGGGTCACCGCCGTGCTGTTGTTCCTGCCGATGCTTTTCGGGCAGAACAGCGCGCGCGTGGACACCTCGGTGGGCCTGAACCAGCTGCGTTCGGGCAACGCCGCCGAGGCGAAGATCTTCGACGGGGACCAGCGGGTGGACCTGCTGCTGAAGGATCCGCTGAACGTGGACGGGGTCGACAAGGGCAAGAACGTCTCCTTCTACTATTCGGTGGCCCGCAGCGAGCAGGTTATCGACGCCATGAACGGCGCGAAGCTGAACAAGTTCACCGACCAGCCGGTGCAGAACAACTGGTTCGTCTCCATGCTGGGCGTGATCATCCCCTCCTGCTGATCGCCGGCCTGTTCTGGTTCATCCTGGCCCGCTCCCAGGGCGGGGGCTCGAAGGTCATGCAGTTCGGCAAGTCCAAGGCGAAGCTGATCACCAAGGACATGCCGCAGGTGACGTTCAAGGACGTGGCCGGGGCCGATGAGGCCGTGGAGGAGCTGCACGAGATCAAGGAGTTCCTGCGCGAGCCGGGCAAGTTCCAGGCCGTGGGCGCGAAGATCCCCAAGGGCGTGCTGCTCTACGGTCCCCCGGGCACCGGCAAGACCCTGCTGGCCAAGGCCGTCGCCGGTGAGGCGCAGGTCCCGTTCTACTCGATCTCCGGTTCGGACTTCGTGGAAATGTTCGTCGGCGTGGGCGCCTCGCGCGTGCGCGACCTGTTTGAGCAGGCGAAGAACAACTCCCCGGCGATCATCTTCGTCGATGAGATCGACGCGGTGGGCCGCCACCGCGGCGCCGGCATCGGCGGGGGCAACGACGAACGCGAGCAGACCCTGAACCAGCTGCTGGTGGAGATGGACGCTTCGACGCCACCACCAACGTCATCCTGATCGCCGCGACCAACCGTCCCGACGTGCTGGATCCGGCGCTGCTGCGCCCGGGCCGCTTTGACCGGCAGATCCCGGTCGAGGCCCCGGACCTGAAGGGCCGCGAGCAGATCCTGAAGGTGCATGTGAAGGGCAAGCCCGTGGACGAGTCCGTGGACCTGACCGCGGTGGCCAAGAAGACCCCCGGGTACACCGGCGCGGACTTGGCCAACGTGCTGAACGAGGCGGCGCTGCTGACCGCGCGCTCCAACGCGAACCTGATCGATGACCGCGCCTGGACGAGGCGATCGACCGGGTGATGGCCCGGCCCGCAGAAGCGCACCCGGCTGATGGACGAGCACGAACGCAAGGTCACCGCCTACCATGAGGGCGGGCACGCGCTGGTGGCCGCGGCCATGAACCAGACCGCCCCGGTCACCAAGATCACCATCCTGCCGCGTGGCCGCGCCCTGGGCTACACCATGGTGGTGCCCGAGTCGGACAAGTACTCGGTGACCCGCAACGAACTGCTGGACCAGATGGCCTACGCCATGGGCGGGCGCGTGGCCGAGGAAATCGTCTTCCACGACCCGTCCACCGGGGCCAGCAACGACATCGAGAAGGCCACCGCCACCGCGCGCAAGATGGTCACCGAATACGGGATGAGCGAGAAGGTCGGCGCGGTGCGCCTGTCCTCCTCCTCCGGGGATGCGATGTACGGCCAGGCCGGCAGCCGCGAATACTCCGATGAGATGGCCTCGCTGGTCGACGACGAGGTGCGCAAGCTCATCGAGGCGGCGCACGACGACGCGTACTGGGCGCTGACCCACAACCGTCCGGTGCTCGACCGGCTGGCGCTGGCGCTGCTGGAGCACGAGACGCTGAACCAGAAGGAGATCGAGGAGATCTTCTCCGACCTGGTCAAGATCGACAAGCGCGAGGTGCGGCCGGCACCCACGAATTTTGTGAGAACCAAACGTACAGAAAGAAGATGATCACACGAGTACCGCTAGCAAGCCCTCACTATGGCGACAGCCCGGATCGGTATGGGCGATCGCCTTTGCCTGCATGGTCTCCTTCATGGGGATCGGCCTGGTCGATCCGATCCTGCCGGCCATCAGCCGCGAACTGGAGGCCAGCGCCTCCCAGACGATGCTGCTGTTCACCAGCTACCTGTTCATCACCGGCATCGCGATGTTCTTCACCAGCTGGGTCTCGGCCCGCATCGGCGTGAAGCGCACCCTGCTGACCGGCCTGGTGCTGATCGTGGCCTTTGCCGCCCTGGCCGGGGCCAGCGGCAGCGTCAACCAGATCCTGGGCTACCGCGCCGG
>NZ_BAXF01000256.1:0-3071 GCF_001310435.1 Arthrobacter sp. JCM 19049
CAACCGGGTTGAGCCGGGCGGAGGAACTTCGGATCCTGGGCGTTCCCGGGCCCGGGCCGCGCTAGTCCAGGCGCCCCACCGAGGTCACCGTGACCACCGGGTGACCGGCCTCGTCGGACTCGTCCAGCGAGATGGTGGCGTTGATGCCCCAGTCGTGGTTCTGCTGCGGGTCGGCGAAGATCTGGCGCACCTGCCAGATGCGGTTGGGTTTCTCGGTGACCAGGAACAGCTTCGGGCTGCGGGCGCCGGGCCCGTCGTCGATGTCCTCGTGCTCCTCGAAGTACTGGTCCATCACCTCGGCCCAGGCGTCGGCGTCGAACCCGTTGTGCCCGTCCAGCTCGCCCAGCGCCGCCTCCTGCTCGTCGGCGAACAGCTTGACCCTGCGGAACATCTCGTTGCGCACCATGACCCGGAACGCGCGCATGTTGCTGGTCAGATTCTCCGGGGCCGGCGGGGCGATCTCGGTCTCCTCAACCAGCTCACCGCGCGAAAGCTCCTCCCACTCATCGAGCAGCGAGGAGTCGATCTGGCGGATCATCTCGCCCAGCCACTCGATCAGATCCACCAGGTCCTCACGCAGCGCATCCTGCGGCACGCTCTGGCGCAGCGCCTTGTACGCATCGGTCAGGTAGCGCAGCAGCACGCCCTCGGAGCGGGCCAGCTGGTAGTACTGCACGAAGTCGGAGAAGCCCATGGCGCGTTCGTACATGTCGCGCACCACCGACTTCGGGGCGAGCTCGAAGTCGGCCAGCCACGGGGCTCCGGCACGGTACTGTTCGAACGCGGACTCCAGCTGCTCGGCCAGCGGCTGCGGGTAGCTGATGGTGTCCAGGATGTTCATCCGCTGGTCGTATTCGATCCCGTCGGCCTTCATCTGGCGACCGCCTCCCCGCGGGCCTTCTTCTCCTGGGCGGAGAGCACCTGGCGCGGCTTTTCCAGGGTCGCCTCGATCACCGAGACCACGTCCAGCGCGTAGCTGGCCGACTCCGGGTCGAACAGTTCCAGGGCGGCCAGGGCGAACGGGGACAGCGGCTGGTTCAGCGCGAAGTTCTGCTGCAGGTGCACGGTCAGCGCATAGTGGTTGCCGTACTGGTCCGGTTCCGCGTTGCGCACCACCACCGGTGGCCAGCAGTTCGCGCAGGATCCCCAGGCGCGCAGCTTCAGCCGGCGCTGGGCGGCCGGCGGCTCATGGTTTTCGCTCAGCAGCCGGTTCGCGGCCTCGAACGCGTTGTCCTCGCGCTCGAGCAGGTTCAGGATCATCGAGTGCGACACCTGGAAGGAGGAGCGCAGGTTTCCGGGGCGGCGTGCACGATCTTCTCGAACGTCTTCTCACCCCAGCTGACAAAGCCCTGCGGCGGCTTCTTCTTCGGGATCTGGCGCAGCTTCGAGGAACCCTCGCCGTGCTTCTTCACCGCCTTGGCCATGGCCCTGGCGTTCTCGATCGCGTGCTCGGGGGCCTGGACCAGCACGGTGCCGGCGGTGTCGAACCCGGCGCGCCCGGCCCGCCCTGCGATCTGGTGGAATTCGCGGGCGTTCAGCAGCCGGGTGCGGGTCCCGTCGAACTTGGACAGCGCGGTGATCACCACGGTGCGGATCGGCACGTTGATGCCCACCCCCAGGGTGTCGGTGCCGCAGATGACCTTCAGCAGCCCGGCCTGCGCCAGCTGCTCGACCAGGCGGCGGTACTTGGGCAGCATCCCGGCGTGGTGCACCCCGATGCCGTGGCGCACCAGGCGGTTCAGGGTCTTGCCGAACCCGGCGGCGAAGCGGAACCCGCCGATCAGCTGGGCGATCTTCTCCTTCTCCTCACGGGTGGCGACGTTGATGCTCATCAGCGGTGGCGCGGTCGATCGCGTCCAGCTGGGAGAAGTGCACAATGTAGATCGGCACCTGGCGGGTCTTGATCAACTCGTCGACCGCCTCCTGCACCGGGTCCATGGAGTAGTAGAAGTGCAGCGGGATCGGGCGTTCGGTGTGCGCGATGGTGGTGGTCTCCCGCCCGGTGCGTTCGCTCAGTTCACGTTCGAAGCGGGTCACATCGCCCAGGGTGGCGCTCATCAGCAGGAACTGGGACTGGGGCAGCTCGATCAGCGGCACCTGCCAGGCCCAGCCGCGCTGCGGGTCGGCGTAGAAGTGGAACTCGTCCATCACCACCACGCCCACATCGGCGCGCGAACCTTCACGCAGCGCAATGTTGGCCAGGATCTCCGCGGTGCAGCAGATGATCGGCGCATCCGCGTTCACCGCCGAATCCCCGGTGAGCATCCCTACGTTCTCGGCGCCGAAGATCTTGCACAGATCGAAGAACTTCTCCGAAACCAGCGCCTTGATCGGCGCGGTGTAGAAGCTGACCTGGTCGCGGCACATGGCGTAGAAGTGGGCGGCGACCGCCACCAGCGACTTGCCCGAACCGGTCGGGGTGGCCAGGATGACGTTGTTCCCCGCCACCAGGTTCAGGGACGCCTCATCCTGGGCGGGGTAGAGGGTGATTCCGCGGTCGGAAACCCAGCGGCCGAAGGCCTCGTAGATTTCCTCGTCGGAGACGTTGTTCGGGTCTGCCGGCAGCAAGTCAGTGAGCATCATGATGCTTCCAGCCTAACGGTTGCGAACTGTTAACAGACCCTAGTCGTGGCGCAGTGTGCGGCAATAACTTGGGTTATGAAGTGGGAGCCGAGCACATACACCGAATTCGCCGACTACCGGGGACGGCCCTACCTGGATTTGATGGCGCGGGTGGAGCACCTGGCGCCAAAGAAAATCGTGGACCTGGGCTGCGGGCCGGGGAACATGACCAGGCTGCTGGCCGAACGCTGGCCCGAGGCGCTGGTGCTGGGCCTGGACTCTTCCCGGCAGATGATTGACACCGCCCACGCCGGAGACAACCCGCCGAACCTGCGCTTTGAGCTGGCCGACGCCACCTCGTGGCAGGCCGATGACACGATCGACCTGCTGTTCTCCAACGCCATGCTGCAGTGGATCCCCGGGCACCTGCAGCTGCTGCGGGGCTGGCTGCGGCAGCTGGAAAGCGAGGCGGCCATCGCCATCCAGGTGCCGGGCAACTTCGACTCGCC
>NZ_BAXF01000257.1:0-3070 GCF_001310435.1 Arthrobacter sp. JCM 19049
CCCCCTGGGCGTGGTTGCCGGCCGAGGCCGCCACCACGCCGCGCGCCTTCTCGCGTCGCTGAGCTTGCTCATGCGCACATACGCCCCACGCACCTTGAAGGAGCCGGCGCGCTGCATGTTCTCGCACTTGAGGTAGACCTCCGAGCCGACCTGGCGGGAAAGCATCCGGGAGTGTTCCACCGGGGTCAGCGAAATGATCGGGGCCAGCACCTTGCGGGCGGCCTCGATGTCCTCCAGGGTGACGGGTAGCTGTTGCACTGTACTCACGGTTGGTCCTCGTTCGGTTCGGGTTCATTCCGTTCCCCGGGCGGCGGCTGCACGGCCGGGACGGGGGCTGCGGTGTCTGAAGAGCCGATGCCTGCGGTGGGTTCACGTTCGGGTTCCGTCGGCCGGGGCGCGGGTTGCTGCGGCCCGTAGTGTTCGGTCACGAACGGGTCGTGTTCCCACGACCGGTGGGCGATGTACTTGACCATCGAGTTCAGCACCGCCATCAGCGGCACCGCGAACAGCGCCCCGGGGATCTGCGCCACCATGGTGCCTCCGGCCACGGCCATCACCACGGCCAGCGGGTGCAGGCTCACGGCCTTGCCCATGATCAGCGGCTGCAGAATGTTGGACTCGGCCTGCTGCACCGCCAGCACCACGGCCAGCATGATCAGCGCGTTCACCCAGCCGTTGGCCACCAAGGCCAGCAGCACCGCGACGGCGCCGGTGAACAGCGCGCCGAGAATCGGGATGAACGAGCCAGGAACACCAGCACGCCCAGCGGCAGGGCCAGCGGAACGCCCAGGAAGAAGGCTCCGAAGCCGATGCCGACCGCGTCAATGAACGCCACCAGCACCTGGACCCGCACGTAGCGGATCATCGAGTTCCACCCGCGGGTCGCCGCCCCGTCCATGGCCGGGCGGGCCCGGCGCGGCAGCAGGTTGATCATGAACGTGCCGATCTTGCGCCCGTCCAACAGCAGGAAGATCAGCGCGAAGATCGCCAGCAGGATCCCGGTCAGGATCTGGCCCAGCACCGATCCCCAGCTCAGCGCCTCGCTCAGGATGTTTGAGGCGTTCGAGCGCAGCTGCAGCAGCGCGTCGTTGACCACATTGGCCAGGTCGTCGTTGCTCAGCTGCAGCGGCCCGTTGAACAGCCAGTCCTGCACCTGGTAGATGCCGATGACGGCCTGGTTCCACAGGGCGCTGAACCCGGTGCTCAGCCGCTGGCCGACCATCGTCAGCCCGGCGGTGATCACCGCCAGGAAGCCGATCACGGTGATCCCAACCGCCAGCCCCCGCGGCACGGCCAGACGGCCGTGCATGAACTCAACCACCGGCCCGAGCAGGCCAGTGAGCAGCGCGGCGACCATCAACGGGATCAGCAGCAGCGAAATCTTCGACAGCAGCCAGATGACCACGCCGACGGCGAGCACCACGACCAGGAACCGCCACGCCCAGGACGCGGCGATGCGCATGCCGTAGGGCAGGTCCTCACCATCACGGAAGGCCGCCGGTCCCGGCGCCAATTCCTCAATGGCGGAGGTAGGAGCGGACGGTGGAGCCACCCTCAAACGGCGCGCCCACGAAAACATCCTGCTCTTCATGGCTCTAAGCTACCCTTTCGTTTCACGGCTTCCGTGGTCTATGAACCGATTGTGACAAAAAACCGGAAGCGGTATCCAAATCTGATACCGCTTCCGGTTTGAGCGCTCAATATGATTATTACTGTTCGCGCAGAATAGACAGAATGCGCAGGATCTCCACGTACATCCAGATGAGGGTCATGGTCAGCCCGAACGCACCGCGCCAGGCCATGATGGCCGGGGCGCCGCGGTTGGACAGGTCCTCGATCATGGTGAAGTCGGAGACCAGGGCGTAGGTCGCCAGCAGCACCGCCAGCACGCCAATGGCCAGGCCCAGCATGCCGCCGCCGGCGCTGCGCAGGCCGAACATTCCATCAACCGCGCCGGTGAGCATCAGCACGAAGTTCAGCAGCGAGAAGACCAGCATGCCGATCATCGCGACGAAGAACATCTTGTTCAGCTTCGGGGTCATCCGGTACTTGCCCGAACGGTACAGCGCCAGGGTGGTGGCGGCCACGGCAATGGAGGCGACCAGCGCCTGCACGGCCACGCCCGGGTAGAGTGAGTTCAGGGCCTGCGAGAGACCACCCAGGAACAGACCCTCTGCCAGCGCGTAGGCCAGGATCAGCGGCGGGGAGGGCATCTTCTTGAAGGCGTTGACCAGGCCGAGCACCAGCCCGACGATCGCGCCAACAAGCATCAGGCCGGGAACATCCAGCCGATGCCAGCACCCACGGCCACCAGGGCCAGGGTCAGGATGGTCTTGTTAATGACATCGCCGATGGTCATCCGCCGGTATCGGCACCGGTGGCCGATGGCTGGCGGTACATATCCTCCAGCTGGCTGGCGCTCATCTGCGGAGCGTTCTGGAAGCCCACAGGATTCTGGGACTGCTTGGTGCCCCAGGCCTGGGCCTGGTTCTTGGAGTCGAAGATCGGGTTTCCGTTCAAGGTCTTTTCCCCTCAATTAGGTCAAGTCGCGAAGCGTCGGCGAGGATGCCTCGTTGCTACTTAACGACAGTTGCTTTAAGACTACGTCAGTTCGTGTTCCCGGCGCTCATTCCTACGGATGAGATCACCATCGGAACCCCGAAATGGCAGTTCACTTGCAGGTGCCACATAATGGATTCACAGGCTCGCGCGTTCTCACCGGCTGGCTCGCAAATCCGCTGGCAGCGGCGTCGTGGTGGGCGGATCACTTCCTCGGGCCGCGCGGTTGCCAGCCGCCGGTCGGCATCCGTGAGCAGCCGGTACGTCATTGATTGGAGGGTTCCTTGTCTCGTCGCGTCAAGCGCATCGCAGGAAACATCGCCGTCCTTGCGTCGCTGACCGCGATCCTCCTGCTATTGATAACAAGCGCCATGTCCGACGAATTCCTGCGCAACGATCCCGCGCTCACCGCCGAGGCGAACGCCGGGACCCCCATTGTCCCCACACGCAACACCGCCGCTGCTTCGGCCCCCACATCGGCGGTGCCACGGACCGCGAGCGAGCTGGAGCG
>NZ_BAXF01000258.1:0-3065 GCF_001310435.1 Arthrobacter sp. JCM 19049
CCGCAGCTGGTGGACACCTCGCAGGTGCCGCGCAGTGAACTGCCCAGCCGGCTGCGCGGCAGTGACGCGTGGTCATTGTGGAGGTGACGCTGGTGCACTCCTGCCTGCCCGCACTGATCGACCTGGGCATCCCGATGGGGATTCTTCCGGCCGGCAGCGGCAACGACGCGTGGCGGATGGGCCGGGCCTCCTCGGTGCGCTCCACCCGGGAGGCGATCCTCGGGTTCCTGGCCGGTCACGGCAGGATCCGCACCAGCGACGTGTTGGAGGTCAGCTTCGCCAACGAGCCGCAGCGCACGCGCTTCGTGCTTGGGGCGGTCTCCTGCGGTTTTGAAGCGCAGGTCAACGAGGCGGCCAACGCCCTGCCGCGCTGGCTGGGGGCCACCCGCTACGGGTTGGGGCTGCTGCTGTGCCTGCCTCGGATCAAACCCCGGCAGCTGAGCATCAGCGCGACGGGTTCTCCTTCCACGGCGGAGTGTACCTGGCCAGCCTGGCCAACATCCGCACCCTGGGCGGCGGCATCGGTCTGTTTCCCGCAGCCCGGGACGATGACGGGCGCATGGACGCATGATAGTCACCGCCGCCCCGCTGTACCGGGTGCTGCCCCGGATCGTGCAGATCCTCACTGGGCGTGAACACCGCTACCGGCGTGCCGGGGTGTTCAGCACCGCCCGGGTGGAATTTGCCGGAACCAGCTACGGGGACGGGGAGCAGCTGGGCACCGGGGACTTCAGGGTTACGGTGCGTCCGGGGTGTCTGTCGCTGATGGACGTGAGCGCCGGTATTCGGTGAGCAGCATCCCTTCCTCGTGCAGCACAGAATGCAGCTGCAGCGCCTGGGGGTGTTCCCCGGTGCCGGAGGCAATGCGCGCCCCCTGCCCGCCAATGAGCTGCGGCTGATGCTCAGACACAGTGAATCAACCATCTGCTGGTCGATGAACTGGCCAAAGATCGTGGGACCGCCTTCGGCGTGGATGCACTCCAGGCCCCGTTCGGTCAGTTCGTGGACCACGTGCGTGGCGCTGATCAGCCATTGAACTGTGGGACCTGGATCAGCTGGACATGCTGCGGGTAGTGCCGGGCGGTCTGCAGGTCCACGTTCACGGCGGTGAACAGCAGGATCGGGGCCGGGCTGTTGCGCACCACCGCGGAGGTGGGGGAGATGTTCAGCCCGTTGCTCAAGATCGCCAGCACCGGGTGGCGGCCAAGGCCGTTGGCCTCGCGCCAAATCTGGGATTCGGGGTCCACCAGCGGTCCGTCATACCCTTCGGCGCGCACGGTTCCGGCCCCCACCAACACCACCGAGCCTGCCGGCGCAGCAACTTGAACAGGCGCTGGTCGGCCGCACTGCCCAAGGCGGCCGAGACCCCGCCGACCTGGGCGCTGCCGTCCAGGCTGGAGACAAAGTTGAACCGGACATAGGGCCGGCGATCGATGGCGTAGCGCTCCAGCAGCTGGTTGTCGCTCAGTTCGGGCGTGGGTTCCGGGAAGATTCCGTGCATGCAGATAGCTCCTAGTTGCGGCTGTGTTCGGGGTGGGCCGGGGGATTGATGCCCGACATGTTGTGGACCTGGTAGGCCGGCGCGCGCCAACCGGCGGCCGCTTCGATCAGGTGCACGGTCTGCACCGCCTCGGGAATATTGTGCATCCTGATGATCCGCGCCCCTCCCATGATGCACATGGTGGCCGAGACCATCGAACCGACCATCCGCTCCGATTTGGGCAGGTTGAGGGTTTCGCCGATGAAGTCCTTGTTCGACACCGCGGCCAGCGCCGGATAGCCGAGCTCGGCGATGGGGGAGAAGTTGCCGGTCAGCTCCAGGGTATGGCGGGTGTTCTTGTTCAGGTCATGCCCCGGGTCAATGATCAGCTTCTGCTCACCGATCCCGGCCTGCACCGCCAGCTCGACCTTGCGCGCCAGGTAGTCTCGCACCTCACCGACCACGTCCGCATAATGCGGGCGCGGGTACACCGTACGCGGCTTGGCCAGTGAATGGGTAAGCACCAGGTGGGCGCCGCTGTCCGCCACGACCTGGGCCATGCCGGGTTGTGACAGGCCCGTGGTGTCGTTGATGACATCGGCCCCGGCCTCGATCGCGGCCTGCGCCACCTGCGGCAGGAACGTATCCGCGGAGATCAGCACATCGCTGCGCTCACGCACTGCCCGGATCACCGGAACCACGCGTTCGGCCTCCTCCTGCCAGGACAGTGCCGGGCCGGGGGAGAAGGGCACCCCGCCAATATCCACCCAGTCCGCCCCGTCCTGCACGGCCTGCATCGCCGCGGCGATGGCCTGATCCAATCCGAAGGTTGACCCGGCGTCAAAGAAGGAATCCGGGGTGCGGTTCACGACCGCCATCACCGCGATGCGCTGCGAAAAATCGATGCTCCGGTGCGAAAATCGTGTACGGGGTATTTCAGATCCGGCAGGAACATCGCTATCTAAACCCTTACTGCAGATTTTTCGGGGACAACTCTCACTTAATACATACCACTGAACCCCCAGCCGGAACCGGTGCCCCGAGCCGGCGGCCCCACAGCCGTCGCCGCGCAAACAGTAGGCTGGTGACATGGACATGCCACATCTTCCCGCCCAGACCGGGACCTGGATCCGCCAGGCCATCGACAGCGCCGCCCCCGGGACCATCGCCGCCCAGGTCCCCGCAGGCTATGCCGCCTACGCCCGAATCCTGCACCCGGCCATGGACGAGGACGGGCCCCGGTCAGCTGGGGCAGCATCGCGGCCCTGCGCGGGCACCGGTTGCAGGGCGCCGACCTGTTCGAGGACTCTCCGGGCTGGACGAGCACGGCGACCCGCAGCAGGAGGACGCCTGGGTGGACGGGGACGTACCGGCCTACGAACTGCCCATCGACCAGTGGGGCGCCTGGTGGAGCTGTTGTCCCGGCACACTGAACCAGGACCGCCGCAGCCCCCTATGTGGCCGGGCTGTGGGGAGGGTACGCCTTCATCGAGGGAGGCGAACGCATCCAGATCGACTTCGAGCCGGACCCCGACGCCGACGCGGAACACAACCGCCAGGCCCATGCGCGGGCGCTCGCCGAGGC
>NZ_BAXF01000259.1:0-3047 GCF_001310435.1 Arthrobacter sp. JCM 19049
GCCGCACCGTGCTGCGCGCACTGGACCTGGAACTGGGCCGCGGGGAACGGGTGGCGTTGGTGGGCGAATCCGGGTCGGGCAAATCCAGCTGGCCGCCGCGCTGCTGCGCGCCGTCGATTCGCACGGCACCGTGCTTCTGGACGGGGTGCCGATCGACGAGCTGACACTGAGCGACCTGCGCACCGCGCTGGTGCTGGTGGCGCAGGACGACTCGCTGGTGCGCGGGACCCTGCGCGAAACTCACCCTGGGACGCACCGGGATGACCGATGCGACGCTGACCGGCGTGCTGCAGGAGCTGGGGCTCGGCCAGTGGTTCGCCGCCCAGCGTGAGGGGCTTGACACCCGGCTGGGGGAGCGCGGATCGCGGATCTCCGGCGGGCAGCGCCAGCGTCTGGTGCTGGCCCGGGCGCTGCTGCGCGAACCGCAGTTCCTGATCCTCGACGAGGCCACCAGCGCACTGGACACGCACACCGAAACCCTGGTGATGCAGGCCCTGGCACGCCGCGTGGATGCGGGCATGGGGCTGCTGATGATCAGCCACAAGCTCGGTGTACTGCAGGATTTCGCCGAAGTGATCGTGCTCGCCGACGGGGAAGTCATCGAGCGGGGCAGCGCCGCCGCCCTGCTGGACCGCCCCGACTCGCTCTTCGCCAGGATGCGTCGGCGCGAACTGGCCAGCATCGAGGACGGGGTGTAGCAGACCCGAACCGGTGGCCAATTGAACCCCGTCCCTACCTTGCTCTGGCGTACCCCGGGCCCGCTGAGAGTTCGTAGAATTGCTCCTATGAGGAATATCGACTTCAGCGGGTGGACCGTTGACGATCTGCTGAAGATGGAAGCAGCACTGCGAGCCGAGTTCAAACGGCGCGGGATCACCCAGACGGACAGTGATCTGGGCGGAGAACTTGGTGAGTACCTTGCACTTCGTGTCTATGGAGGCCACCTCACGGCGCCGGGCAACAAGTCCTTCGACCTTGTCGATGGGCAGAAGCGACGGATTCAGATCAAGACACGTACCCTTCCACGCGATACGCAACGCATCTTTGCCTTTGCTGATCTGGACTTCGACCTCGCGGTATGCCTGCGCTTTGATCGAAAAACGAATGCCTTGCAGTGGGCTCGAGAATTCGATGTTGCCGAGGTGGAAAGCCTGGTGACCAGGCATGCCACCGGGTTCCGTCTAGGAACGTTGCAGGCATTTGAGAACGGTAGAGACGTCACCGCGAAATTCCAGCAAGCGCTTGAAGCTGCTTCCGTCGTCGAGGCAGACATCCCAGGATGATGCCTTACCTGCGCGGAAAGCTTCGCTACGCTCACTTTCGTCGCTGATCTGCCGCTGCAGACCCCGAAGCTGGGAACTGCCAGATCACTGGGAAGAGCCACTTTCGGGCACCAACAGTGGGGCTAGGCTCGGGCCATGGCACGGTTTTTCATTCTGATCTTCCTGATAGTGATCACCACGGCCGCCGCAGTGGCCGCAATCTTCGCCTCCGCGCTGGGCAGCGCCGCCTGGCTGGTGCTGGCCGCCTTCTGTGCGGTGCTGCTGGGGGTGGGGATCCACGACCTGCTGCAGACCCGCCACGCGATCCTGCGCAACTACCCAATCCTGGGCCACTTTCGGTTCTTCTTCGAGTTCATTCGCCCGGAACTGCAGCAGTACTTCATTGAGCGGAATACCGACGGCAAGCCCTTTGACCGGGACACCCGTTCGCTGATTTACGCCCGGGCCAAGGGCGCGGACAGCCACAAGGCCTTCGGCACCGAACGGGAGGTGAACGCGGTCGGCTACGAATACCTGCTGCACTCCACCGCGCCGGCCGCCGCGGTCTCGGACCAGCACAAGGTGCGTGTGGGTTCCTCCCAGTGCAGCGCCCCGTACGACATCTCGCTGCTGAACATCTCCTCGATGAGCTTTGGTGCCCTGTCCAAGAACGCGGTGCTGGCCATGAACAAGGGCGCCGCGATGGGTGACTTCGTACATGAAACCGGTGAGGGCGGGCTGACCAAGTACCACCTGGAATACGGGGCGGACCTGTTCTGGGAACTGGGTTCGGGCTACTTCGGCTGCCGCACCAGTGAGGGCCGCTTCAACCCGGAGGTCTTCGCCCGCAAGGCCGCCCATGAAAAGGTCAAGGGCATCACCATTAAGCTTTCCCAGGGCGCCAAGCCCGGGCTGGGCGGCGTGCTTCCCGGCGCGAAGGTGTCCGCGGAAATCGCCGAGGCCCGCGGCGTGCCCGAGGGGGAGGACTGCATCTCCCCGGCCAGCCACCCCGAATTCTCCACCCCGCGCGAGATGCTGGCCTTCGTCACCCGGCTGCGTGAACTCTCCGGCGGCAAGCCGGTGGGCATCAAGCTGTGCGTCGGTTCGCGCACCGACGTGCTGGCCATCTGCAAGGCGATGCTGGAGACCGGCACCCTGGTCGATTTCATCACCGTGGACGGGGCCGAGGGCGGCACCGGGGCGGCGCCGCTGGAGTACGAGGACACCGTGGGCACCCCGCTGACGGAGGGGCTGATGCTGGTGCACAACGCGTTGATGGGCACCGGGCTGCGCTCGGAGGTGCGGGTGGCGGCCGCGGGGAAGATCGCCAACGGCAATGACATCGTCAAGCGGCTGATCCAGGGCGCGGATTTCTGCTTCGCGGCCCGGTCAATGATGATGGCCACCGGCTGCATCCAGGCCCAGAAGTGCCACACCAACACCTGCCCGGTGGGGGTGGCGACGCAGGACAAGCGCCGGATGCGCGCCCTGGTGGTGGACGACAAGGGCAACCGGGTGTACAACTACCACCGGCTGACGGTGACCGAGGCCAACCAGATCATGGCCTCCATGGGGCTGACCAGCCCGGACCAGCTGAACACCCGGATGCTGCGGCGCCGGGTGAACCTGCAGAGCACCCGCTCCTACGCCTCGCTGTTCCACTGGCTGCGCCCCGGCGAGCTGCTGGAGGACACGCCCACCACCTGGCGGGAGGACTGGGAGGAGGCGGATTCGGACCACTTTGGCGAGCACGCGCCGCTTCGGTTCGGCACCCCGCACGCGGTG
>NZ_BAXF01000260.1:0-3036 GCF_001310435.1 Arthrobacter sp. JCM 19049
GGTGCGCGTCGCCGCCGGCCGGTTCGACGCCCAGGTGCGCGATGTCCACCCGGAACCTCGTGAGGCATAGTCCCGCCCGACGTCGCCCCATGTGAAACTTCCCAGACGCCCGTGAATGACAAGGATATGAAAATGACCCAGCAGCTCCCCGAAGACATCGTCCAGCTCAGCTACGAACAGGCCCGCGAGGAACTGGTCTCGGTGGTCAACCAGTTGGAGACCGGCGGCGCCAGCTGGAGCAGTCCCTGAAGCTGTGGGAGCGCGGTGAGGCGCTGGCCCTGCACTGCGAGAACTGGCTCAATGGCGTTTCCCAGCGCCTGGAGCAGGCGCGGCAGCGGGTTGAGGACATGGAGGACGAGGACTAGGTTCCCCACCCACCAACCTGCGCGCTGCTCCGGGGCACACGACCACCCCGCTGCCCGGCCGGGCAGAGCCAGCCTGGGGGCGCGGATCCGCACTCCGGCGGCAGCCTGCTGGCTAGTGCGCCGCTTCCAGCCGCGACCGCTGTGCGGCGACATCGTAGGTGGCCTGTGGCCACTGCGGGTTGATCTCCCCCAGCACCTGCTGCAGCAGTTTGGCCACGCACCACCGGGCGGCCCACTTGTGGTCGGCCGGAACCACATACCATGGAGCCGCCTTGGTGTTGGTCCGGCTGATGGCGATCTCGTAGGCGCTCTGGTATTCGTCCCACAGCAGGCGGTCATCCACGTCCCCGGTGGCGAACTTCCAGTGCTTGGTTGGGTCATCCAGGCGGGCCATCAGCCGCTGGTACTGCTCCTCCCGGCTCAGGTGCAGGAACACCTTCAGCACCCGGGTGCCCTGGTTCACCAGGCGCTGTTCAAAGTCATTGATCCGCCCGTAGCGGGATTCGACTTCCTCGGCGGTGCTCAGCTTCCGCACCCGGTGAACCAGCACATCCTCATAGTGTGAACGGTCGAAGACACCAATCATCCCGGCCTGCGGCACCTGGCGTTCAATGCGCCACAGGAAGTCGTGGGCCCGTTCCTCCGGGGTCGGGGCCTTGAAGGAGTGGTGGGAGACGCCCTGCGGGTCCACCAGTCCCAGCACGTGGCGGACGATGCCGCCCTTGCCGGAGGTGTCCATCCCCTGCAGGATCAGCAGCACCGAATCCTTTGAGCCGCCGGCGATGGCCGAGGCGAACAGTTTTCCTGATCATCGGAGAGCTGCTCGCCCAGGTGCTCCAGGGCCTTCTTCCCCTCGGCCTTGGATTGTGGTGCCTGCACCGGCCACCAGTGCGGCAGGCCGGTCTGGCGCTCGGCCAGGCGCGGCTCGCCGCCAACCCGCATCCCCAGGATCAGGTCACTGTTTTCGACGTTGCCGTTCATGGTTGCACCACTTCCAGGTAGTTGGTCAGGCGTGGGAACGCCAGTCTGCCAAGAATTCCCCGATGCGCCCCACCGCGTCCTGCAGGTCGCGGACCGAGGGCAGGGTAACGAGCCGGAAATGGTCCGGGCGCACCCAGTTGAAGGCGGTTCCCTGGGTCACCAGAATCTTTTGGGCCTTGAGCAGTTCCAGGGCGAAGGTTTCGTCGTTGTGGATCGGATACACCTGCGGATCCAGCTTCGGGAACATGTACAGGGCGCCCTTGGCCTTCTGCACCGAAACACCGGGGATCGCGGTCAGCAGGTCGTAGGCCGCATCACGTTGTTCGCGCAGCCGGCCGCCGGGCAGGATCAGGTCATTGATGGACTGGTACCCGCCCAGCGCGGTCTGGATGGCGTGCTGGGCCGGAACATTGGCGCACAGGCGCATGTTGGTCAGCAGGTTGATGCCCTCAATGTAGTCCCGCGCCTGCTGCTTCGGCCCGGAGATGGCCATCCACCCGGAGCGGAAACCGCACACCCGGTAGGCCTTGGAGAGCCCCGAGAAGGTCAAAACAAGTACGTCGTCGGCCAGGGAGGCCGTGTTCACGTGCACTGCCTCGTCGTAGAGGATCTTTTCGTAGATCTCATCCGAGAAGACGACCAGGTTGTGCCGGCGGGCCAGCTCCAGGATCGCCTCGAGCGTCTGCTTCGGGTACACCGCCCCGGTGGGGTTGTTCGGGTTGATGATCACGATGCCCTTGGTGCGGGCGGTGATCTTCGATTCCATGTCCTCGATGTCCGGCAGCCAGCCCTCGGACTCGTCATTGAGGTAGTGCACCGGGGTGCCCCCGGCCAGGGACACCGAGGCGGTCCACAACGGATAGTCGGGGGCCGGGATCAGGATCTCGTCCCCGTTGTTCAGCAGCGCGTTCAGGCTCAGGGTGATCAGCTCGGACACCCCGTTGCCCAGGTACACGTCATCCACGCCAATGGTCTGGATGCCGCGGGTCTGGTAGTACTGGGACACCGCGGTGCGCGCTGAGAGGATGCCACGGGAATCCGAGTAGCCCTGGGCGTTGGGCAGGTTGCGGATCATGTCCACCAGGATCGCGTCGGGGGCTTCAAAACCAAACGGGGCCGGGTTGCCGATGTTCAGCTTCAGGATGCGGTGCCTTCGGCTCCATCCGCTGGGCGTGCTCAAGCAGCGGTCCACGAATGTCGTATAGGACGTTGTGAAGCTTGGTGGACTGCTTGAATTCCGGCATGTTCCCTACTTTCTCACGCCGCAACGGTGCAAGTCTCGCGGCGCGTAATTCCATTTCAAACTTTTTTGGGCACCGGCCCGGGCGGCTACTGGGAGAGCCACTGCCAGCGTTCAGCGACGTCCTCGGCGCTGGCCGGCTCGGTGCCGTGGGCCATGCGCGACACGGCGGTGAGCGTATCCTCATCCAGCTTCGCGGTCACCTCATTGATGGCGCGGGCCGCGCCCTCGTCCACGTCCGCATCGCCCAGGGCGAGGACCGGTTCGCTGTCAAACAGCGCCTCGGTGCCGGCTACGGCCACAAAGCCCTCGTCCGCGATCAGCGCGTCGGCCTGCGAAAGCACCACCCCGTCCACCTCGCGTTGCGCAACATGCCAGGCAGGCGGTCCGCGGTGGTGGCCTCCACCTTGGCGGCGGAGCAGTTGGCCCCATCCAGCCCCTCGCGCCAGC
>NZ_BAXF01000261.1:0-3032 GCF_001310435.1 Arthrobacter sp. JCM 19049
CAGGGTGGCGGCCACCCCGGCGGTGGCCAGGGTCAGCAGGATCTCATCGGGGGCATAGGCCAGCGAGGACAGGGCGCTGGAGGAGAAGATCGGCAGCGCGATTTTTGGCGGCAGCGGTTTGCGTTTCAACCGCTCGGTGCGAAACGGCTTGCCCACCAGCAAGCGTTTGACACCATCAAAGAATGCAGGCACGCATCAACGGTATAACAGCACGCGCGGCATGCTGAAGTCTCTGCCGCCCACACCCAGGCGGCATGGGCAAAACGTGGCAGACTAATGCAGTGCCGGTTTTGCCGGCACGCCCCGGGCCGGCGCCCGGGAAGGATGGCAGCGAACCAAAGGAGTATGCGATGGCCCACTTCGTGATCATGGGCTGCGGCCGGGTCGGGGCGACACTGGCCCTGACCCTGGACGCGGCCGGGCATTCGGTCACGGTCATCGACCAGAACGAGCGGGCCTTCGGCGCGTTGGGCGAGGACTTCTCCGGGGACACCGTCACCGGGGTCGGCTTTGACCGCGACACCCTGGAAGCGGCGCGCATCCGTGAGGCCTACGCCTTCGCCGCGGTCTCCAGCGGGGACAACTCCAACATCCTGGCCACCCGGGTGGCGCGCGAAACCTACAACGTGCAGCACGTGGTGGCGCGCATTTATGACCCGGGCCGCGCCGAAATCTACCAGCGCCTGGGCATCCCCACCGTCGCGGCGGTGCGCTGGAGCGCGGACCAGGTGCTGCGCCGGATCCTGCCCGAACATTCGATGCGCGGGGACTTTCGGGAATCCTCCGGCCGGCTGATGCTCACCGAGGTGGCGCTGCATGCGGACTGGTACGGCCACCAGGTCAAGTCCCTGGAGCGGGCCGCCGGGGTGCGCATCGCCTACCTGACCCGGTTCGGGGAGGGCATCATCCCGCAGAGCAATACCCGGCTGCAGGGCGGGGACCTGGTGCACGTGATGATGCGCGTGGACGAAAGCAGCGACGTGGAAAAGATCCTGGCCACCGCCCCGCGCCAGGCGCAGGACTAGAACGGAGAGCCACATATGAAGGTGATGATTGCCGGTGCCGGCTCGGTGGGTTCCTCCATCGCGCGCGAACTGCTGAACAACGGGCACCAGGTGCTGATCATTGACCGTGACCCGGATCCGTCCGAGCAGCAGGAGCTGCCCGAGGCCCGCTGGCTGCGCGGGGACGCCTGCGAGCTGGTGGTGCTGCAGCGCGCCGGGCTGGACGATTTTGACGTGGTGGTTTCGGCCACCGGTGATGACAAGGCCAACCTGGTGATCTCGCTGCTGGCCAAGAGCGAGTTCGGGGTGCGGCGCACCGTGGGGCGGGTGAACAACCCGAAGAACGAGTGGATGTTCGACGACGCGTGGGGTGTGGACGTGGCGGTCAGTACCCCGCGGCTGATGACCGCGCTGGTCGAGGAGGCCGTGGAGGTCGGGGACCTGGTGGAGCTGCTGAGCCTGAAAAGCGGGGCGGTGCACCTGGTGGAATTCACCGTGCCCCACGATTCGGCGCTGATCGGGCGCACCATGGGACGGGTCCCGTGGCCCGAGGACACCACCATGGTCTCGGTGGTGCGCGACAAGTCGCCCTTCCCGCCCACCCGTGACGACGTCATCGAGGGCGGGGACGCGCTGTTCTTCTTGACCACCGAAGAAGCGCGCGAGCAGCTGCGCAAGGTGCTGCGCGAAACCCGGCGCTGAGCGCGCCGGCTAGTCCTGCTGTGCCGTGATCTGGCTGGCGGGGCGGGAAATCATCCATGCGAACCACAGACCCGCCGCGTACAGCGGCACCCCCATCACCAGGCGGCTGATGCCCAGGGCCACCACCTGGTCGGTGAAGTACAGCGGAAGCTGCACGGCCAGCCGGGCGGCGAACACCGCCGCCATGATCCAGGTGGCGATCGCATAGCGGCGCAGCCGTGCGGGCTGCTGGCGCCAGTCGGTGCCCTCCTGGCGCAGGAACCCGTAGAGCACCCCCAGCCAGCGGCCACTTGATCGCGATCGAGATCACCATTGCCAGCAGGTAGGCTCCGACAATGAAGAATCCGGGAACGTAGTAGTCCTTGGCCTCCCCGCTGCTGCGCGCGGCCAGCGCGCAGATCAGGATGCCCACCAGCCCACTGACCGACTGGGTGAGCGAGGAACGCTTGACCAGCCGGGCAATCATGAACACCGCACCCACCGCGATCGCGGCGATCAGCGCCACGTCCAGCTGCCGGGTGAGGGCGAAGAGCAGCACAAACAGGAATCCGGGGACCACGGTTTCCAGCACCCCGCGCACTCCCCCGATGCTGGCCATCACATCGATGTGCCCGGCCGCGTTCTTGCTCAGGTGCGCCGAGGATCCCAGGCGCTGTGCCAGCGACGGGTCCGGTTCACCACGGGTGCCGGGCTGCTCGGGGGAATCGGGCGTTTGGGTCATCTCACTCGCATTCAGTGTCAAAGAGGCCGCCGGGGCGGCTAGGCCTGCGGGCGTTCCTGCGGCAGGATCAGGTAGCGCGGGTTGTGCACCGTGGGAACCTGGTCCACCAGGCTCAGCATCCCCGAGTAGCGGATCTTCACCCCGGGCTTGATCCCCGGCACCCGCTTCTGGCCCATGAACAGCAGCCGCACGTGCGGGGCGGTGCGCCGACGCACCCCTGGGCGGGCCAACTGGTCCACCACGGTCGCGGTCAGCCGCGGCGCCTCCCCCGGCGGCACATGGGTCACCGACTGGATATAGCCGGTGTGTTCGATGCGGCCGCGTTCGGGCATCTGTTCCAGGTTCTGCAGGTGGCGGACCGTGGCGCTCTGCGGCAGCGCACTGACCGAAACCTGTGTCTTGCCAACCATGTCAGCGTTCCGTTCCAGCTAGCCGATCTGCGTGATTTCCGGCCCGCGTTCCGGGCGCTGTACCTCGGGCTGCCCGGCCGGGGCCTCGGCGCGGGTGGTGGCGTTGCTTGGCACATTCAACGGCAGCAGCTCACGCGGCGGACAGCGGCCGGTCCCCGCGGTCCACCACGACCTGGCGCACCAGCTCCTCCACGG
>NZ_BAXF01000262.1:0-3031 GCF_001310435.1 Arthrobacter sp. JCM 19049
CGAAGGGGAGGCGCCGGAATCACCGCCTACGCCACCGCCCTGGTCTATCGCCGCGACTAGCGTCCCGGCAGCCGGGATCGCCAGCCGGCGGGCGACACCGAGGGGATTTGCGCCACCTGCCGCCCCTGAACCGCGGGCTTTCGGATAACCTTAATGCTGTGAGCCTGCGATTCTACGACACCAAATCAGCGTCCGTGCGAGACTTCCAGCCCATCACCGAGGGCGAGGTCAAGCTGTACTACTGTGGCGCCACCGTGCAGGGGATGCCGCACGTGGGGCACGTTCGCAGCGCAATTGTCTTTGACATCCTCACCCGCTGGCTGGAATACCGCGGCTTCGCGGTGACCACCGTACGCAACGTCACCGACATCGACGACAAGATCCTGGAAAAGTCCGCCGCGTCCTTCGCGCCGGACTTCGCCGCCGATCAGTACTACCGTCCCCGTGAACAGTGGTTCGCCCTGGCCTACCGTTTCGAGCAGGAGTTCGCCCGGGCCTACGAGACCCTGGGGGTACGCCGTCCCACCTACGAGCCGCGGGCGACCGGGCACGTGCCGGAAATGCATGAGCTGATCGAACTGCTGATCGAGCGGGGACACGCCTACCCGGCCAGCGACGGGTCCGGCGACGTGTACTTCGACGTGCGTTCCTTCCCCGAGTACGGGGCACTGACCCGCCAGAAGGTCGATGACATGCAGGAAGCGGCCGACGCGACCCGCGCGGCAAGCGCGACCCGCGCGACTTTGCGTTGTGGAAGGGGCACAAGGACAGCGACCCGCTGACTGCCTCCTGGCCCAGCCCCTGGGGCCGCGGGCGTCCGGGCTGGCACCTGGAGTGCTCCGCCATGGCCGGCAAGTACCTGGGCGAACACTTCGACATCCACGGCGGCGGGCTGGACCTGCGCTTCCCACACCACGAAAACGAGCTGGCCCAGTCCGCGGCGGCCGGCCACGGATTCGCGAACTTCTGGATGCACAACGGCATGGTCACCTACCAGGGCGAGAAGATGTCCAAATCCGTGGGCAACACCATTTCCCCACACCAGATGCTGGAGCAGGCAACCCCGCGGGTGGTGCGCTACTTCCTGGGACAGGCGCAGTACCGCTCGCAGCTGGACTACCGTCCGGATTCGCTGACCGAGGCCGCGGCGGCGGTCGAGCGCATTGACACCTTCATCGCCAACGCCCGCTACCGGCTGGAGGCTGCGGCCGGGACCGCCAACGCCGTCCTGGACTCCCAGTCCGGAACGGTGCCCGAGGCCTTCGGGGCGGCGATGGATGATGACCTGAACGTCCCCCAGGCCCTGGCGGCACTGCACGAGACCGTGCGTGAGGGCAACGCGGCGCTGGACAACCACGATGAGGCCACGGTGCCCGGCACTTAGCCAGGTACTGGCCATGGTCCGGGTGCTGGGTCTGGATGACGCCACCGAACCGGAGACCACCGGCACCAGCGCCGAATACCAGGTGCTCGACCAGATGATCCAGGCGCAGCTGGCCGAACGCGCCGAGGCCCGCGCGGCCAAGGACTGGGCCCGTTCGGACCAGATCCGTGACGCCCTGGCCTCGCTGGGCATCAGCGTCGTCGACTCCGCCGACGGGGTGCGCTGGACCCTGGAGAAATAACAGGCAAGGCCCCGCACCATCGGCGCCCCGGCGCCCGGCAACCAACCACAGATTTTTGAACTAAAGGAAACCGCGAGTATGAGCACACCAAAGGATCGGCCAGGAGCCGTTCGCAAGAACAAGAAGGGCCCGACCAAGGGCAGCGGCGGCAAGGGCCGCAAGTCCCTGGAAGGCCGCGGACCGACCCCGAAGGCCGAGGACCGGCCGTACCACAAGGCCTACCGCAGCAAGCAGCTGGCCGAACGCTCCCAGGCCAAGCGTCCGACCACCCGCCGTCCGCGGGTGAACGCGGAGATGGTGACCGGACGCAACTCGGTGGTGGAGGCGTTGCGCGCCGGCATCCCGGCCAAGGCCCTGCACATTGCGGTGCGCATTGACGTTGATGACCGGGTGCGTGAATCCCTGAAGCTCGCCGCCGAACAGGGTATCCCGGTCATGGAAGCCAGCCGAGTGGAGCTGGATCGGATGACCGATGACGCTATCCACCAGGGCCTGGCCCTGCAGGTTCCGCCTTATGAGTACCAGGACGCGGTGGAACTGACCACCAAGGTCGCCCGGGACTACGAGAAGGGCTACGAGCGCAACCTGCCGTTGTTCCTGGCCCTGGACGGAATCACCGACCCCGCAACCTGGGTGCCATCATCCGTTCGGCCTCGGCCTTCAGCGCCCAGGCTGTCATTGTTCCCGAACGCCGCAGCGTGGGCGTCACCGCTTCGGCCTGGAAGACCAGCGCCGGCGCCGCCGTACGCGTGCCCGTCGCCAAGGCCAGCAACCTGACCAGTGCCCTGAAGGAGATGAAGGCCGCGGGTATCTTCGTCATCGGACTGGACGCCGGGGGAGATGTCGAGCTTCCGAACCTGGAACTGGCCACCGAGCCGCTGTGCATCGTGATCGGTTCCGAGGGCAAGGGACTGTCGCGACTGGTTCGTGAAACCTGCGACGCTATCGTCTCGATTCCGATCTCTTCGGCCATGGAGTCCCTGAACGCCTCGATGGCGGCGGGCATCGCACTCTACGAAGTAGCACGGCGACGCCAGGATGCCGGCCAGTAGAACGGGGCTCTGATTGGCCAAGCGTCGGCGCAGCCCAACGCAACGGCAGAACCCGACAAAGAGCGGGCCGGAGATATCCGGCCCGTTCTTTGCGCTCTCCCCGCATGCGAGACGTGGTTCACAACAACCGATCCGACGCTCTTCACGAGGGCCGGAGGCGAAAGCGGGGTGAAGATCCCCGAGAATCCGGGCGAGAAACGGGTGCAGGAAACCGCAGCAGAACGTTTTGCGTTCATCGAAATTTCGTGTAGAGTTAGTACCCGCGCCGCTCGAACAGAACGGTTTGAACCGAAGAAGTTTAGGCGCGAGATCAAATCACCGAGTTGACAAAGATCGGCCAAGTGGTAAGATTGA
>NZ_BAXF01000263.1:0-3024 GCF_001310435.1 Arthrobacter sp. JCM 19049
CCGCCGCGCCCACTGCCGCGAATCCGGACATCCCGACCACAAAGTAGACCGGGGCCCCGGTCAGGGCGAAGGCTATGAAGGCGCCGAGCACCACCGTCGCGGCGAGGACCAGCGTGATGCGCAGCGCCATCGCCGCCCTGCCGCGGGTGTTCTGCCGATGAGTTGTTCCCCTGATCGTGCTGCCGGTGCCGCCCATGTCGTGCTCCCCTGCCGTCGCCGTTGGTTTCCACCACCATAACAAGTACTTTCCGTATTGGAAAGTACTTTCAGCAAACAGCTGGGCGCCGGGGGCTAGACGAACGCGCTCACCCCGGTCAGGGCCCGCCCCACGATGAGCGAGTTGATTTCATAGGTCCCCTCATAGGTATGCAGGATTTCGACATCACAGAAGACCTTGGCCATGTGCCCGTCACTCACCACGCCGTTTCCACCCAGCAACGCCCGGCCCTGAGACACCGATTCGCGGGCCAGGCGGGTGGCGGTGGACTTGGCCAGGGCCGCCTGCACCATCTCCAGCTCCCCCTGCTCCTGCCGCTGGGCCACATCGCGCATCATCGACAGGCAAACGGTCAGGTGACCGGCGATCTCGGCCAACGACTGCTGCACCAACTGGAAGGAGGCGATCGGCTTGCCGAACTGCTCGCGCTGCAGGCTGTACTGGCGGGTGATGTCCAAGGTGGCCATCATCGCCCCGACTGCCTGCCAGCCCACCCAGGCGCGCGACTGCATCAGCAGTTCATTGGCCGCGGCGAAGCTGGTGGCTCCGGGCAGCTTGTTCGCCACCGGGATGCGCACCTGATCCAATTCGATATCCGCGTTCTGCATGATCCGCAACCCGATCTTGTTCTCGATCTTGCTGGCCCGGTATCCCGGTCGGCTGCTTTCCACCAGGTACGCCCCGACCTCGCCGCTTTCTGGGTCGCGGGCCCAAACCAGGGCGAAGTCGGCAAGGTCCCCATCCCGATCCAGCGCTTGGAGCCGGTGATGACGTACTCCTGGCCATCGCGCACCACCTCGGTGCCCAGCCCGCCGGCGACATCCGAGCCGTGTTCCGGTTCGGTCAGGGCAAAGGCGCCAAAGGCCTCGAACCGGCTGAGCCTGGGCAGCCAGGTGTCCTTCTGCTCCTGGGAGCCCAGCGAGTCGATCATCCCCACGATCAGTTCATTGTGGATGCCCACCACGGAGGACAGGGAAATGTCGGCCCGGGCGATTTCGGCGTGGATCAGTCCGCGCAGCAGCTGGGAGCCCGGCTGCAGCTGCAGCCCGCCCAGCCCGGCATCGCCCAGCGTGCGCACCAGCTCGGCGGGAAACGCCTCCTTGTTCCAGTACTCGACCGACTGTGTCCGCAGCTGTTGCTGCACCAGTTCACGCACTTCGCGCAGCCGGGCCTGTTCTGCCGGTGACAGCTGCGTTTCGATTCCCAAAAGGTCCATCTGGGGTCTCCTTCCAAACCTTGGACGTCCAAGTATATTGTTGGACTAGTTCCGTTTTCCTAGGGGTATGAGATGACTGATCCGCTACCACGCGATCCGATCGCCGAGGCGCGCAGCCAGTGGGTTTCACATGGGTGGGGCCAGGAGGCCGACGCCATGGCGGCGATTACCGCCGTGATGCGCACCGCCTCGATCTTCCTGCAGCGTGCCGACGCGATCCTCAAGCCGCATGGGTTGACCTTCGCGCGCTTCGAGGTGCTCGCCCTGCTGGGGTTCTCCTCGCGCGGCTCGCTGCCAATGAGCCACGCCAGCCAGCGCCTGCAGGTTCATGCCACCTCCCTGACCAGCTCCGTGGACCGGCTGGAAGCCGCGGGCCTGGTCCGGCGGGTGGCCCATCCCACCGATGGGCGAACCCGGCTCCTGGAACTGACCGGACAGGGACGCGCGGTCCTGGAGCAGGCACGCGATGAACTGAACCAGCAGCTCTTCGCCAACAGCGGGCTGCAGCACGCGGAAGCCACACAGCTGTTCGAAATCCTGGCCGCCTTCCGGCACCGGGCCGGCGATTTCCTGTAGCGTGCCACGGCGCTACAGCGAGCCTTCGCGAATTGCCGTGATGATGGCCGAGAAGTCGTTGCCCGCTCCCCCGGCCTCGCTGAACTTCTTGTACAGCTGCGTGGCCAGCGCGCCCATGTGCGCGTCGGTGTCGGTCAGCTGCACGGCGCTGGCGGCCAGGCCCAGGTCCTTGCTCATCAGGGCCGCGGCGAAGCCGGGGCATAGTCCCGGTTTGCCGGGGATGAAGGCACCGGTCCGGGCACCGGGCAATTGGTCGTCACCGACCAGCACTGGCCGGAAGCCGAGGAGATGACGTCAAAGAGAGCCTGGTGGCTCAGCCCCAGCCGCTCGCCGAGCACGAAGGCCTCCGCGGCACCGATCATAGAGATCCCCAGCAGCATGTTGTTGCAGACCTTGGCCGCTTGCCCGGCTCCGTGCCCGCCACAGTGCACCACCCGCTTGCCCATGACTTCCAGGACCGGCCGGATCTGGTCCAGGTCCGCCTCCTCGGCACCGAGCATGAAGGTCAGCGTTCCCGCCTCGGCTCCCACCACCCCACCGGAGACCGGGGCATCGGCGCTGCGGTGCCCACCGGCCACCGCCAACTCGGCGGCTTCGCGGGCCTGGGCCACATCAATGGTGGAGCATTCCAGGAACAGCGTATTTGGCGGGGCCGCCTCCAGCAGGTAGTCGCGGTAGGCATCAAGCACGTGCTGACCGGTGGGGAACATCGTAACCACGATGTCCACACCCTGCGCCGCCTGCGCCCCTTCCTGCACCGTGGTGATGCCCAGGCCGGTGGCCGCTTGAAGTGCCTGGGGCATGACGTCGAAGGCCTTGAGCTCATAGCCGGCCGCGTGCAGGTTTGCCGCCATGGGCAGGCCCATGTGGCCCAGCCCGAGAAATCCGATCCGAGGTTTGCTGTCCATGCCTATTTCACTCCTTAACGCTTAAGGTGCCATGTTCGATCAACTCGAAATCCAGTTCGCGCCCGGCCAGGGGCGCCAGGTGGCGGGCCACGCGCTGCTGCGCGCTG
>NZ_BAXF01000264.1:0-3012 GCF_001310435.1 Arthrobacter sp. JCM 19049
CGAGGCCCACCATTGGAAGAACGGGGGGCTGGGCCGGAGGGTGTGGCACCAGTGTGGGTGAAGGTGGCCTGTTGTGTCCTCGGGAGCATGATGACTATCATGCCGGGAAGTTCAAGATCGTTGATGTGAACGGGTTGCCGCATGTGGTGTTGCCCAAGCACCTGGATCCTTCCCAGACCCCGCGGCGTAACCGGTACTGGTTCGCCAGCTGGGAAGACCCTTCCAAACCAGGGCAGCAAGCAGCCCGGCAAAAGCCACCGGAACAAAAACCAGTCCCGGGTCAGACGAACCCGCCAAAGCCGGACGGACCGCCACCGGATACCACCAAACGCAACAGCAGTCGTCGTCGGGGATCGAGGACCGGACCGGGCCCTGGGCAGGACCCGCCAGCGGCCACCCCACCTAAAGCAGCCGACAGCTAACTTTTGCTGCAGTGCTTCGCAAGGTTGATTCCCGGAGCAAACACGACGGCGGTGTACTGCAGTCGATGCAGTACACCGCCGTCCCCTTGCTCAACGACAAGCTGCAGGCTAGGCAGCCAGCTCTTCGATGCTTTCCATGCCAAAGGCATCTTCAAAGGCCTTCTGCACTTGATCGGTGTGGGAGACCAGAATGATCCGGTGAATGGAAGTGACGTGCTTGTTGGTCTCAACCCAGTCGCCGATGGCCTTGGCAGCAATTTCGGCCACTTGCTGAGCGGGCCAGCCGAAGGCCCCAGCACCAATGGCGGGGAATGCGACGGAATGAGCATCATGCGAGTAGCCACGTATAGCGAGTTGGTGAAGCAATCGGAGAGGATCTTCGGGTTCGCCTTGCCCAGATTCAGGTTGGGTGCCGCGGTGTGAATGACCCACCGCGCATCCAGTTTTCCGGCCTTGGTCGCGACCGCAATACCTGAGGGAATGCCATCGGGGTACTGGTTCTTGCGCACTGCGCGGCACGCCGCCAGGAGCTCAGGGCCGGCGGCCTCGTGGATGGCGCCATCAACGCCACCGCCGCCGAGCAGTGACGGGTTGGCAGCATTCACCAAAGCCTCAGCCCCGACTCGCGTGATATCCCCGCGTACGAGTTGGATTTCCATGGGTCGTACCTCCAAGAATCTCCGTGTTCCTCTATGTGTAAGATCACCTTACGCGGCGGCTATGGGCAGTGGAAGGGTTTCGCGGGTAACTACAGGCAAAAGTATGCCCCCACCACAGTCAATCTGTGCTGAGGGCGAACTTTCTGGGAAGCTCAGCGAGGCGCTGGGACGGCCTATAGGTACTCTTCGATGATGGCGCGGAACTGGGGAAGATCGAACATCTCGGTTACGGCCAACGCATTTTGCGGCCCGAGCTTCGGGTCGGCGCCCGCCTCCAGCAGCATGCGGGTGGACTCCTCGTCCTGCTTGAACACCGCGCAGGTAAGCGCGCTTTGTCCGCGTGCGTTGAGCTGGTCCAGCTCTGCTCCGCGCTCAATCAACGCCTTCACGACTTCGGGCTGTGAATTGTAGGCAGCCAGGATCAGCAGGGAGTCGCCCTTGCCGTCGGTCAGGTTTACCGGAATCCCTGATCAATGACCGAGCTGAGCATCTGAACCTTGCCCTGCCGGGCCATGTCCAGCACCTGGTTCAGGAATTCTATTTGCTCATCGGAAAGTTCCGGCTGTCGTGGGGTATCAGTCATGGTTTTAGTCTAACGAGCCTTGGGACTTGGGACGAGGATGTGTCGCTCGCTCGTCGACACTGCCTCCGCGGGATAGAGCAGTCCAGATTGAATATTTATGAGCTTCTATGCATAAACTTTGTTAGAGTGTTCAACAGTGAATATAAAGCTTGCGGTCCACCACATGGTGTCTGCTGAAAGGAACTAGGCATGAGCTCTTCAACCAACGAAGGTTCGCTATGGGGCGGCCGCTTCTCCGGCGGCCCAGCAGAAGCCATGGCGGCACTGAGCAAGTCAACGCACTTCGACTGGCGTCTGGCCAGCTACGATATCGCCGGTTCACGCGCCCACGCCAAGGTCCTGCATCGTTCGAACCTGCTCACCGACGACGAACTCTCCGGGATGCTGGCCGCGCTGGACCAGCTGGAGGAGGACGTCAAGACCGAGCGCTACGTGGCCGCCGAGTCGGATGAAGACGTCCACGGTTCACTGGAGCGCGGCCTGCTCGAGCGGGCGGGCGCCGGGCTGGGCGGAAAGCTGCGCGCCGGCCGTTCCCGCAACGACCAGATCGCCACCCTGGGTCGGATGTTCCTGCGCGATCATGCGCGCATCATCGCCAAGGGCCTGATCGAGACGATGGACGCGCTCGTCGCCCAAGCCAAGGCCCACCCCTACGCGCCCATGCCGGGGCGCACTCACCTGCAGCACGCCCAGCCGATCCTGCTCTCGCATCTGCTGCTGGCCTACGCCTGGCCGATGCTGCGCGACGTGCAGCGGTTTGTGGACTGGGACAAGCGCGCCGCGGTCTCGCCGTATGGCTCCGGTGCCCTGGCCGGCCAGACCCTGGGGCTGGATCCGAACTTCGTCGCCGCCGAACTCGGCTTTGATTCGGCCGTGCACAACTCGATCGACGGAACCGCGGCACGTGACGTCTTCGCCGAGTTCGCCTGGATTACGGCCATGATCGGCGTGGATCTTTCGCGCATCAGCGAGGAAGTGATCCTGTGGGCCACCAAGGAGTTCTCGTTCGTGACCCTGCACGACGCGTTCTCCACCGGCTCCTCGATCATGCCGCAGAAGAAGAACCCGGACATCGCCGAGCTGGCCCGCGGCAAGGCCGGGCGCTGATCGGGGACCTGACCGGGCTGCTGGCCACCCTGAAGGCCCTGCCGCTGGCGTACAACCGTGACCTGCAGGAGGACAAGGAGCCGGTGTTCGACGCCGCCGATACCCTGGAGCTGCTGCTGCCGGCGGTGGCCGGGATGATCGCCACCTTGAGCTTCAACACCGAGCGGATGGCCGAGCTGGCCCCGCAGGGGTTCGCGCTGGCCACCGACATCGCCGAATGGCTGGTGCGCCCAGGGCGTGC
>NZ_BAXF01000265.1:0-2993 GCF_001310435.1 Arthrobacter sp. JCM 19049
CTTTCCCACCACTGGCGGCCCGCGGCCCGGCGCATCAGGGCCCAGCGCCTTCGCCTGGTGGCGGGGGCGGGTCAACGGGCTGCTGGAGATGAGCGCCGAACGGATGATGGGTCGCTGGAACAATCAGATGCGTGCCCAACTGGGACTGGGTTCAGCCTCACGCGGCGGAAGTGCCGGCCTGCTTTCGGATCAGCTGGTGGTGGCCCAGGGCATCGCGCAACTGGAACCCCCACGGCCGGACCTTCCCGAACACGTGCACCTGATCGGCGATTTGTCTGCCGGCACCCGGGTATCTGCCGACGCCACGACACGGGCGTGGATTGAGAGACTCGGGGACGACGGACCGGTGGTGCACGTGACCGAGGGGACGCTTGGCCGGGATCGCAACTCACTGGTGCAACGCTCGGTGCAGGCCCTGGAGGCAGAAGCGCAAATTGTGATCGGCGGGCGTCATCGTGCCGACGGGCTGCCCGCCTCGGTCATCGACGCAGGATGGGTTCCCCACGATCTGCTGCTGCCCAAGGTGGATGTGATGATTACCAACGGCGGCTATGGCGCAGTCCTGGCGGCTTTGGGACACGGGGTGCCGCTGTTGGTGGTGCCGGTGGCCAGGAGAAACCCTTCATTGCCCGCAGGGTCGCTGCCTCCGGCGCCGGACGAAGTGTGCCGCCGCGTCGGGCCACGCCGGAGCGGATCCGCAGCGAAACACAGGTACTTCTGAATCAGGTACAGTACCGCGATCGCGCCCACGAGCTGGCTGAAGCTTTGGCAGCTGCCGGTGGTTCGACGAGGGCCGCAATTCTGGTCGAGCAGTTGGTGCGGACCGGCGGGCAGCCGGTCATCGGTGGTTCATGAAGCCGCCCCGCCTCTTCGGGCCGCGACGACTGCTGGCCACGCATGACTGCACGAGGAGGATTCCACGGGTGATCGAATGATGCGCTCATCGGTCAACAACCCGGTAAGCGGGAGCGGCCGCCTCCGGGAGGAAGGCATCAAAACCCGGCACGCGAACATGACTTCACTGAATCTATGGCGGAGGCTGATGAAACGCATAAGTTCTCATATGACGAAGGCGCAGTGCAGAAAGAAAACGAGCTTCCTGGAGGCTATTTCTAGGCCGGCAGAGTAAACTCGTGCGTCAAGAAGGGTCTCAGCAGGGAGGTACGCCGTGTCGTCCACTCCAACACCATTTGAAAGCAGCGTCGTTTCCATGTCTTCTCAGCAAGTCGTGGAGAAGGCGCTGGAATTCTTGCCCCCTGCGCTAGTGGCCTCAATGGTCGGCGTCAAAGATCCTGGACAAGTGAGAAAATGGCGGAGCGGCGCACAAGTGCCCACACCTGCCGCCTTAGAAAAACTCCGCTTCATGCTAACTCAGGCCTTGGCGATCGAGGATGCAGAATCAGCTTCTGTCGCCACAGCGTGGTTGACCTCAGCGAACAGCCGTCTCGCTTACCAACTGCCCATCAAGGCAATTGGCGAAGTACGGTACCGCGACGTTGCCAATGCTGGGTCGGCCTACCTACACGGGTATGCCGGATGAATGCGTAAATACGCCAGAACACCGGGCTAACCCTTAGCCGTTTCTCACCATGTTCCGCGTTTCATCTGACGGGCCATACTGCGGCCCGCTCAACCCCCTTGGGAGAGAAGCCGCTACCCTCCTCGACCGTGGAGCTTGGAACCGTCGCGATGTCGGTTCTTCCACCGCTGAGCCGCAACGCCGTAGGTAAACGTGTTAAGCGCTACCGTTCTAGAGCTCGTTCATATGATTGAAAATCTCGCGGATCACTGAGTGGTGATTCAAACCGCGAATGGATTACCCCGTCCTTGACGCTAACCGTGACTCGTCGGGCGACACCGCGCTCGGAATCAAAGGCGTCAAAGAGTTCGGCCACCTGCCCGTGTGGCCAGAAGTCGGCCAGCAACTCAAAGCCAAAACCTTCTTGCTCGGCGTAGGTGCGCAGCGCGAACTTGTGGTCCACGGAGATGGCCACCAGGCGCACATTGGCGTCACGGAACTCAGGCAGATGCTGCTGCAGTTCGGCCAGCTCTCCCCCGCAGACGCGCGAAAATGCCCACGGGTAGAACACGATGATGCTCCGGCCCGTGGACAGATCCTGGCTGGTGACCCGCTCCCCGTACTGATTCTCCAGACTAAAGCTTGGAAGTTTCGTTCCGGGTTGCACGGGCGTTAGTGCTTGCGTCGCTGGACCAGGCGAATGGCGGACCATTCCTTGGACACGCCTTCGGCGTTGGTCATGTGCAGCCCCGCGGTGGGGGCGTCCTGCTGCACCAGGGTCGGTGAGACGTGGCCTTCGCGCCCCTGCTTCGGGGTCAGCAGCCACACCACGCCGTCGTCTTCCAGGCTGGCCAGGGCGTCCATGAGGGCATCGGCCAGGTCGCCGTCGCCATCGCGCCACCAGTAGATGACCGCATCTACGACGTCGTGGTCCTCTTCGGTGAGCAGCTCCGAGCCGATCAGATCCTCAATGGAATCGCGAAGGTCATAATCCACGTCGTCGTCGTAGCCGAGTTCCTGGATCAGATCTTCCTCTTTGAAGCCCATCTTCTTTGCGGGCTCCACACTTGCCGATACGGCGTCGCTCACTTGTTTCCTCCTGCTGGTGCAAAGCGTTACTACCAACGAAACACGCTTTTCCCCGCGCGTTCAAGCGCCAGCGGGCCAACACGCCGGGATTTTTGGTTTCCCGATCCCGTGTTACACGTCTCCAAGTCATGACCATTACGCAAGATGACCTTGTACGCAGTTGCATAGGTCACCGAAAATCAGCGGTTTTTCTTCTCACAGCATGAAAACTTGTCCTCAAAATACCGGAATGCGAACTAGAGTTGATGACGAACGGGCGTAGCACGCCACTCCAGTGCGCCACCGCCCGTAGTCCCAAACTCATCGCGGTGTCTGAAACTCACCACCGGGATGTAGCCGCTTCAATAAAGGAGTAACCGTGGCTGTCGAGGAACACATCTCCCAG
>NZ_BAXF01000266.1:0-2983 GCF_001310435.1 Arthrobacter sp. JCM 19049
CCGAGGCGATGAGCTTCACCAGCGCCTGGCCGGGGCCCGGCTCCGGGATGGGGGCGTCCTTGACCTGGAATTCCTGGCCGAAGTCCTCGACGACGGCTGCTTTCATGGTGCTCATGGTGTTGTCCTTTGCTTGGCGTTCGAAGGCGTGCAGCGTGAGCGGGGCGGCCGCCGATGAGGCTGGCTATCGGCGGCGCTGCACCCGGTGACCCCACGCCTCGAGGTCTGTTCAAAATATGGAAGTGGTTTCCCCAAGGACGGGAGGGTGTGAACGGTGTTGCTTAGAAGAAGCCGAGCTTGTCCTCCGAGTACGAGACCAGCAGGTTCTTCGTCTGCTGATAATGCGAGAGCATCATCAGGTGGTTTTCCCGGCCGATGCCGGAGGACTTGTAGCCCCCGAAGGCCGAGTGCGCCGGGTAGGCGTGGTACTGGTTGACCCAGACACGACCGGCCTGGATCTGTCGTCCGGCCCGGTAGGCGGTGTTGCCCTCGCGGCTCCATACGCCGGCCCCCAGGCCGTAGAGGGTGTCATTGGCGATCGTGATCGCGTCGTTGTAGTCACTGAATTTGGTGACCGCAACGACCGGACCGAAGATCTCCTCCTGGAAGATGCGCATGTTGTTGCTGCCCTCGAAGATGGTGGGCTGCACGTAGTAGCCGTCGGCAAGCTCCCCACCCAGCTCGGCCCGACCGCCGCCGGTGAGCACCTTGGCGCCCTCCGCGGTGCCGATGTCCATGTAGGACAGGATCTTCTCCAGCTGGTCGTTGGAGGCCTGGGCCCCCATCATGGTTTCGGTGTCCAGCGGGTTGCCCTGCTTGATCGCCCGGGTGCGGGCCAGCACCTTCTCCAGGAACTCGCCATAGATGCTTTCCTGGACCAGTGCTTGAGGGGCAGGTGCACACCTCGCCCTGGTTCAGCGCGAACAGGGTAAAGCCCTCCTGCGCCTTGTCGTAGAACGCGTCGTCCCTGGCCGCGATGTCCTCGAAGAAGATGTTCGGGCTCTTACCGCCCAGTTCCAGGGTGACCGGGATCAGGTTCTCCGAGGCGTACTGCATGATCAGCCGACCGGTGGTGGTTTCACCGGTGAACGCGATCTTGCGGATGCGCGGGTTGGAGGCCAGCGGCTTGCCGGCCTCGGCACCGAAGCCGTTGACGATGTTCACCACCCCCTCGGGCAGCAGGTCCCCGATCAGCTCGATGAGCACCAGGATGCTGGCCGGGGTCTGCTCGGCCGGCTTCAGCACCACCGCGTTGCCCGCGGCCAGCGCCGGGGCGAGCTTCCACACGGCCATCAGGATCGGGAAGTTCCAGGGGATGATCTGCCCGACCACGCCCAGCGGTTCGTGGAAATGATAGGCGGTGGTGTCATCATCGATCTGCGACAGGGTGCCTTCCTGGGCGCGGATGGCCCCGGCGAAGTAGCGGAAGTGGTCCACCGCCAGGGGCAGGTCCGCGTTCAGGGTTTCACGGATCGCCTTGCCGTTGTCCCAGGTTTCGGCGACCGCCAGCATTTCCAGGTTCTGCTCGATGCGGTCCGCGATCTTGTTCAGGATGACCGCCCGTTCGGCGACACTGGTCCTGCCCCACGCAGGGGCGGCGGCATGTGCGGCGTCCAGCGCCAATTCGATGTCTTCGGCGGTGGAGCGGGCCACCTCACAGAACGCTTTGCCGGTGACCGGGGTGATGTTCTCGAAGTACATGCCCTTGACCGGGGCCACCCATTGGCCCCCGATGTAATTCTCGTAGCGCGACTTGAACGCGACCAGTGCGCCGTCGGTGTTCGGGTTGGCGTAAATACCATGGTTGTCTTGCTCCTTCGTGGCCGGACAGATGCTGCCCGTGGTGGTTCTTGGCCCGTCCGCCGGCGCCGGGCCCGCGGTGCCGCGGACTCCTTCGCGGTGAACCGCAGCTGTTGGATGTGACGATAGTCACTGGAAGGTTGCAACTAGGTTGCATGCCCCGGGCAACGTACGATGAGGCGCGAGGGGACCGGGCGGCGGACGATTCAAGAACAGGTGGGCAGCGGGATGCGGCATAGGGCGGGGCCAGGCGGTGATGCGCAGGTCAGCGGCTGGCTGGTTGAACTGGGCATTGCCGGGATCACTGACCTGCATGTGCATTTCATGCCGGATCGGGTGCAGCAGAAGGTCTGGGGATTCTTCGATGGGGTGGCCGCCAGCGGCGCGCCAGCCTGGCCAATCCACTACCGGCTTCCGCTCCAGGAGAGGATCGAGGTGCTGGCCGGGCTGGGGGTGCGCAATTTCAGTTCGCTGAACTACGCGCACCGCCCGGGCATGGCCCAGTGGCTCAACGACTTCAGCACCACCCTGGCCCAAGACCATGCGCAGGTGATTCACTCAGCCACGTTCTTCCCGGAACCCCAGGCCCCTGCCGTGGTGCAGCGGGCGCTGGACGCCGGGGCGCGGATCTTCAAGATCCATGTCCAGGTCGGCGGGTTCTGCGTCCTGGATCCGCGGCTGGAGGAGGCCTGGAGGCTAGTGGAGCAGGCCGGCGCCCCCGTGGTTATCCATTGCGGGCATGGGCCGCACCCCGGGACGTTCACCGGCATCGCACCGATCCGGCGGCTCATTGAACGCCACCCGGGTCTGGTGCTGATCATCGCCCACGCCGGGTTGCCGGACTATCTGCCGTTTGCCGAGCTGGCCCACAAGCACCGCAACGTCTACCTGGACACCACGATGGTGGGCACCTCCTACATGCAGCAGCTCTTTCCAGTCCCGCCCGACTATGCCGCATTCTGCATGCGCTGGCGGGCAAGGTGGTGCTGGGCAGCGATTTCCCCTCGATCCCCTACCCCTACAGCCATCAGCTGCAGGTGCTGAACGACTGGGGGCTGGGTGCCGAATGGCTGGCCGGGGCCTGTGGCATACGCCCCGTGGCTGGTGGGGCTGCCCGCCTAGCTCAGCGGATCATGGCCTCCACCTCGGCCACCACCAGGGAGCGGGCCGGGGAGTCCGCGGGGAG
>NZ_BAXF01000267.1:0-2982 GCF_001310435.1 Arthrobacter sp. JCM 19049
TGTTCGTCACCCGCAAGGGCGCGGAATCCAATCCGGCCCTCGGCGCGGTGCGCGAGGCGGTGGCCCGGGCGTTCCGCCAGCCGGACGGGCGGAACACCACGCACCCCAGCGCTTCCTAGGTACTGCCTGCTCCGCGCAAACACCTGCACCGTGCTTCTTGACTAGGGCTTGTGATGCACCAGGTAGAACCAGCATGGCGATGCACTTGTGGACCACGACCAGGCCGAAAATGGCCAGGCCTTGAAGGTCGGGACCCTTCCTCGTTGCCTTGAAAACCAAACCCCAGGAGGCTCACGACGCTGGCAACCGACATCAACAGGCAAGGATCAGGATCCTGACCGGATGACGACCTCCCATTAGAATCGCCCTGAGACCAGCTGCGAGCACCATCCCAGGAGCCGACCGTGAGCGACACCCAATTCCTGATCGAGACCCCCGAACAATCCCGTATCTTCCTCGCTGCCGGAAGCGCCGCGGACTTCCTGCTCACCGGGGGGTTCGCGAATGCTGGCAGGGAACCGCACTGGCACCTGCGCTGGTGCCTGGAGCGGATGCAGCCCGAGGAGTTCATGGAGGTCGGCCAGGCCCGGGTCTTCTGCAAGCACCAGGAATGAGGTCGCCTGTCCGACCCGAAGCGGCGCCAGGCCCCTCAGCCGCTACTCATCGTCGCCGTGCTGCTCCAGGGAGCTTTCAATGCGCCGATCGGGGATGACCCACACCACCGCGACCGCCACGAAACAGGCCAGCGCGAGGTAGATGAAGACCGGGGCCTCGGGCTTGATGAAGGCCGCACTGGCGATCCCGGCCAGGTAGAGCACCAGTGAGGCCTTGCCCTTCTTGTCCCTGCCCAACGCGCACTGCATGCGGGAGTCCGGGCCTTCGGAGCGGGCGATGGTGCGTTGCAGCAGCACGAAGGCCAGGGCCGCGAGCAGCAGGACGGCACCGTAGGACATCACCGGTGCCCGCGCAAAGCCGGTGTAGTCCATCCATGCGGTGGCCAGCGGCAGCAGGGAGAGCCAAAACAGCAGGTGCAGGTTGGCCCACAACACCCCGCCGGTCACCCGGTTGGTCAGCTGGAACACGTGATGGTGGTTGTTCCAGTAGATGCCCACGTACGTAAAGCTCAGGGCATACGTGAGCAGAGCGGTGCCCACGGCATTCCACAATTCGGTGAACCCCGTGCCCTTGGGCACGGGCAGCGCCAGCAGCATGACGGTGATGATGATCGCCAGCACCCCGTCGCTAAACGCCTCCAGACGCCCGGTCTTCACTGTTCCGACCCGTTCACCGAGGCCGCTGGGGCACCCTTGTGCCCACCGCGGTGATTCACTGCCCTGCTGTGCATCCGTGTACCCTTCGCGTTTCCGCCCTGCCGGCGTTCTTCGATTATTGTGCACCGCCATCAGTGCGGCGGCCGGCCGCCACCCCGCCCACGTTTGCGCCCAACACATGATGTGTAAGCAGGGCTAACAGGAATCTGTTGTTTTTATTCGCTTTTTCTTTACGAATTGCTGTTCCTAGATTGGAAGCACGGCCCCCGCGTTGCACTGCGGACTCGGGCGCGCATCCCAGTTCTTCTCGAAAGGAGCGATCCGGCATGACCATCAACGACGTGGCTCATTCGGCGCCTGCCACCCCCTCCCTCATCGACGGCCCGGCCCTGTGGCCGGCGCAAGCGCATACGCCCAGCGTGCTGGGCCGACAGCTGGTCGTTGAACGCGGCGAGGGCTGCTGGCTCTACACCACCGACGGCCGGAAGCTTTTTGACGGCACCGCCGGGCTGTGGCATGCGAACGTCGGCCACGGCCACCCGGAACTGGCTCAGGCCGCCTACGAGCAGATGCTGCAGCTGGAGACCTACCACATCTTCGCGCGCTACTCGAATGACAAGGCGCTGCAGCTGGGTGAAAAGCTGGCCGCGGTCAGCCCGATCGAACGTGCCAAGGTCATCCTGAACTCCGGCGGTTCCGACGCCATCGATGTGGCCTGCAAGCTGGCCCGCCGCCACTGGCAGCGCGAGGGACGCACCTCCAAGAAGGTGATCCTCTCCCGCGAGTTCGCCTATCACGGCCTGCACGCCTATGGCACCTCGATCGCCGGGCTGGAGTTCAACCGCGAGGGCTACGGCAGTGAATCGCTGGTCCCGGAAACCGCGCGGATCTCCTTCAACGACCCGGCCCAGGTTGAGGAAGTCATTCAGCGCATCGGGGCGGAGAACATCGCCGCCCTGGTGACCGAGGCGGTCCAGGCACCGGTGGGGTCAATCCCCCGGCCCCCGGCTACCTGGAAGCCATTGCCCGGCTCTGCCGGGAGAACGACATCCTGCTGATCCTTGATGAGGTCATCACCGGCTTCGGACGCATGGGCACCATGTTCGCCGCCGAATATTACGGCCTGGAACCGGACATGATCACCTTCGCCAAGGGCGTGACCAGCGGTTACGCCCCGCTGGGCGGGGTCATGGTGGCCCCCCGGCTGTGGGAGCCGTTCTACGTTGACGCCCCTGACACCCCGATCTTCCGCCACGGTGCCACCTACGCCGGGCACGCCACCGCCTGCGCGGTCGCGCTGAAGCACCTGGAGATCCTGGAGCGCGAACAGCTGGTGCCGCGCGTGGCCGAGCTGGAGTCGGTGCTGCGCCAGGCGCTGGAGGACCTGGTCGCCCGTGTGGAAGCGGTCACCGAAGTGCGCAGCGCCGGACTGCTCGGCGGGGTCACCTTGGACGCCTCGCTCAGCGCCGAACAGGTTTGTGATGACCTGGTGGAGCTGGGCTTCATCGGCCGCCCGCTGCGCGGAAACACGATCCAGATCAGCCCGCCGTTCATCATCACCGATGCCGAACTGCACTCACTGATCGACGCCATCGGCCAGGCCGTCACCGGACGGAGCGGCAAATGAGCGAAACCACGGAACTGGCCACCACCGCCACCGAACGCAGCGCCCAGGCCCTGGTCCCGGCCGACGCCGGGCGGGTGGCCCTGG
>NZ_BAXF01000268.1:0-2968 GCF_001310435.1 Arthrobacter sp. JCM 19049
CCCGCAGCTGCTGCGGGCGCCGGCCAGGTCGAGGAGGCGCTCGCCGCGCGGCGCTAGTTATCAAGAGATGTACTGACTCGGAATATCTTCGGTTCAGGCTCAGTTCACGTCCATTTCGCAGAGCTGTTGCCCGAGCGCGAAACAGTAGGCGGTGTTGTATTCGAAACACAGGAGAACCGCTAACGTGAACATTCGATCGCTTTGCCTTGGGGCGCTTTCAGCTCATGCTCGCCGGGCTGGGGCTGCCGGCCGCCGCCGCTCCGGGACCCCACTCACAAGACGAACCCCTACTCATCGGCCACCGGGGAGCTGCCGGAGTGGCTCCGGAAAACACGCTTCCCGCCATCAAAGCCGGCAGCCAGTCCGGTGCCGAATTCATCGAAATCGACGTGCAGCTCAGCCGCGACGGCGTCCCGTTCGTCTTCCATGACGACACCCCGGCACGCACCACGAATGTCGAGCAGGTGTTCCCAGGCCGCGAGCATCAGCCGATCACGTCATTTACCTGGGATGAGCTGCAGCAGCTGGATGCCGGCTCCTATTTCTCCGCGGCCTACGCCGGGGAACGCATCCCGCACTTTGACCAGGTGCCGCAGGCCGTTACCGGCACTACCGGGGTTTTCATTGAGATCAAGTCGCCCAAGAATTCGCCGCGTCGAAGAAGTGGTGGCCAAGGCGCTGGAGCAGGAGCGCAGCTGGTCCCGGCTGCTCGATGCCGGGCGCATTGAAGTGCTCGGCTTTGACGCCGAATCCAACCAGCGGTTCGCGCAGCTGGCCCCCGAGGTGCCGCTGCAGCAGCTGGCCGGCACCGTGCCGGATGCCGCCACCTTGGAAGGCTACTCCCGATTCGCAGACGCTTCGGCACCAGCTATCGGACCCTGGATGCAGCCGGTGCCGAACGGGTCAAGCGGGCCGGGCTCGGCCTGGGCGTCTACACCGTGAACTCCACCGAGTCTGCCGATGCCGCCAGGCAGCTGGGCGTGGAACGCATTACCGGTGATTTCCCGGCCCAGCTCTCCCGGCACTTCTCCGGTCGTGACCCGTTTCCGGGCAAGCCCGGCTTGGTGATCCACTCATCGGTCAACGACGTGCCGGGCAATGACCTGCAGCCCGAGACCGGTGAACACGTGGTGCTGAGCAACCCCGGGCACCGTCCGGTCGATGCCTCGGGCTATCTGCTGCGCGATGCCGCCAATAACCTGCTGCAGATTCCTGCTGGCTACACCATCCCCGCCGGAGGCAGCTGCGCGTCTACCCTGGCCCCGGCACCAGCAGCATGGATGCCTTCTACGCCGATATGGGCAGCGCAATCCTGAACAACGGTGGTGACTCGCTGGGGTTGTGGAACGGGCAGGGCAAACTCGTGGACACCTTCGCCAACTAACCGGCCCGGATCCGCCAACGTCACAATCCCCTCCACCGCTTCTGCCCCTGCCGGCTTGGGGGACCCACAGATTCCCAAGCCAGCAGGGGCAGGGGCGTGCCGGGGGCGGAAAACTGATGAAAGCCCCCACCACGCGACACGCGCGCCTGCGACACGGTTTGCCCCGCCCCGGGAAAACCGGGTTCACTAAGGGTGGGGAAATTGGGGTCCGAACCTTGTGCCACTGCACTGGAACGGCAAAGTCGCAGGGGGAGCATTGGGCGTAAACGAACTGAAGTGCAAGCTTCGAACCGTTACCGGCAACTGGTGGAGCGCCGCGACCGGGCGTGGACCGCGAACGCTGTTGGGACGAAGCTTTCCCTGGCATCTGTGCCTGGTGGCCACCACCTTCTGGGTAGGGGAAATCCATGATCCGAACGCCCACGACGGCTCGCAGATGATCAGTGCCTACGACGGATGGTGGTACGAGCGCTACGGCGGATGTGACGGCGTGGTCGAAGACGGCGTCTGCAACACGGAGGTTCGTGAGGCGGCCAACAACTATTTCCCGAAGCACATGACACCCCAGCAGAACCCCTTTTACCTGGACCTGCCGTTCAATGACGTGACCAACGAGAAGGCGTTCTCGCAGCGCCACCTGATCCCGTGGGCCAACGACTTCGGCTATGCCGGAAATCTGGAGAACAAGAATTTCTCCTACATGAAGAACCGCTGGGTTGAATTGAGCTTTCGGGGCAAGACCTGTTTCGCCAGATCGCCGATGCGGGCCCTGTCGTCTACGACGACTTTGAGTACGTTTCGGGGAGAACAACGAACGCCCGAAGAACACCGAGTTCAACGGGGCCGGAATGGATGTTTCCCCGGCAGTCGTTGGATGCCTGGGCTTCGATGCGCTGAACGGAACCCAGGCCGGGGTCTCGTGGCGGTTCGTCGATGAAGTCGATGTCCCCGACGGACCGTGGAAGATTGTGGTGACCGAAAGCGGCTACGACTGGAGCAGCGGCGGTCCGCAGGCCAACCAGTAAGCTATTCGCCGGATCTGCGTTGCCTTCTCGGATGTAGGTGACTCCTTAGCGCCATCTGAACCTGAGGTCGATCAGGTACCCGATGCTGCCGCTAGATTGTGCGCGTCAGTGTCGCGGGCCGTGTCCGCCGCCGGTGATGCGCTGTTCGAGCAGGTGTTCCAGCAGCGGGTCCAGAACCGCCAAGCCGTCACGCACTCCTCCGGCGGAGCCAGGCAGGTTCACGATCAGGCAGGAGCCGGCGAAACCGGCGACCCCGCGGGTGAGGACGGACAGCGGGGTCACCGCTTCACCGCGACGGCGAATGGCCTCAATGACTCCGGGCAGCTGCACCTGCAGCAGCGGCGCCGTCTGCTCGGGGGTGAGATCGGTGGGGGAGACCCCGGTGCCGCCGGTGGTCAGGAGGAGCCGGGGCTCACCCGCCAGCAGCTGGCGCAGTCCGACACCGACCTCCGGCCCGTCGGCGGTAATACGAAGATCCACGGCGAAGCCGCGCTGTTGCAGCCACTGGCTGATCACCGGCCGGTGCGGTCCGGGTTCGTCCCGGCGGCTGCGCTGGTGG
>NZ_BAXF01000269.1:0-2960 GCF_001310435.1 Arthrobacter sp. JCM 19049
CGCCTGCCAGCGCGACTGGCCCTGGCTCAGCGCTTCCTTGTGCCGCGCCACCAGCAGCAGCGAGTAGTCGGTGGCCGCGCCGATCACCAGGATGGAGAGGATGCCCTGGGACTGACCATCCAGCCGAATCCAGCCGGCGTCGGCCATGTAGTAGACCACCACAATCGCCGCGCATAGGCGACCATGGCGGTCAGCAGCACGGTGAAGGGCAGCAGCACGGAACGATAGACCAGCAGCAGGATCACCAGCACCGCGCTGAGCGCCACGCCCAGCAGCACGCCGTCGATCCCGCCGAACGCTCGATCAGGTCGGCATTGAACCCGGCCGGGCCGGTGACGTAGCCCTCGGCGCCCTGGGGCAGGTGCCCGTTGAGCAGCGCCCGCAGGCTCTCCACCCCGTCGTCGGCCTTGACCTCACTGGAGATCGGCACCAGCAGTTCCACCGCCTTGCCATCCTCGGCCAGGAACGGCCCGGTCACCTCCCCGTCGAGGTATTCAAAGGACTTCAGCTCTTCGGCCAGGGCCGTGCCGTCCTTGGCGTCCAGCCCGTCCTGGTTGGCCACGACCACCACGGCGGGGATGGCGTCACTGGTGCGGAACTTCTCCTGCCATTCCAGGGCCCGGGTGGCCTCCGCGCTGGCCGGCAGGAATGCGGCCTGGTCGTTGCTTTGCACGTCGGACAGCTTGCCAAAGGTCGGTCCGCCGATGCCGGCGACGGCCAGCCAGATGATGACCAGCACCGCGGCCAGCAGGGCGCGCAGTCCGTTTTTGGGTTTGCCGTTTGCAGGTGGTGCGCCGGTTCTCGAGGATGCCATGGCCGGTTTCCTTCGGGTCGAGGCCGCGCCGCGCCCGGTGCGCGGGGCGTGTGCCGTAGGGGTCAAACTAATTCCATCATCGAACTATATCATTGGTTATAGAATGTGCCTATGGACCCACCCCTTCCTATGAACTCGTCCTGCAGCTGCAGCAGTTCGCCCAGGCCTCGGACCGCTACGTGGAGTCCACCGCCAGCGCCCACAGCTCGCACCGCACCGACATGAACGCGCTGGGCGTGATCATGCGCTACCAGCGCGCCGGGTCGCTGCCCTCACCCCGGGACCTGTCCCGGGAGCTGCAGCTGAGCGCACCGGCCACGACCGCCGTGCTCGACCGGCTGGAGCGGCTGGGCTACATTGAGCGCCGGCGCACCGATGCCGACCGGCGGGTGATCCGCATCGCCATGACCGAGCTCGCCCAATCCAGCGGGCAGGAAATGTTCGCCCCGCTGGCCCGCAAGCTGCACCAGGTCATCCAGGGCTATCCCAGCGAGCAGGTCGAACTGATCACCCAATTCCTGCGCGAGGCCACCGCCGGGGTGGACGAGGTGCGCGAGGCCACCGCGTCACAAATCCCCACACGAAAACGTGCCTAGTCGCTCCGGTGATTATGCTGTTTCGGTGACTCTTCCCCTCTGGTTCTCCCTACTGGGTGCCGCGGTGGTCATCAGCTTCACCCCGGGCGCCGGGGCCATCAACACCATGAGCAACTCGATTCGGGTGGGCTGGCGCCGCTCGCTGTGGGGCATCATCGGCCAACAGCTGGCCCTGCTGATCCACGTGGCCATCGTGGCGGCCGGGGTGGGGCTGCTGGTCAGCCGTTCTCCGGTGCTCTTTGAGGTCATCCGCTATGCCGGTGCCGGCTACCTGGTCTACCTCGGGGTGCGCATGCTGCTGGCTCGTCCGCAACCGGAACAGCTGCAGGACGCAGCGCCTGCCGGGCGGCTGTACATGGTGCGTCAAGGCCTGCTGGTGAATCTGCTCAATCCCAAGGCGATCGTGTTTTTCCTGGCGCTGACCCCGCAGTTCATCCGGCCCGATGCGCCCCAGCTGCCCCAGTACCTGGTGTTCATGGCCACCATTGTCCTGGTGGATGTGCTGGTGATGTTCCTGTTCTTCGCCGCCATGGCCCGCACCTTCCAACGATTTACGGCCACCGTGCGCGGCGCGCGAATCCAGAACATTGTCTTTGGCACGCTGTTCATCTTCGTTGCGGTGCTGCTGGTGCTGGCGCGCTAGTGAATTGTTGTCGATTCGTTGCGCGCGCATCGGGGCGTCACCCTCGAATGTATCGGCCAATTCACCCTAGACTTGTCTCATGTTCCGGATAATGACGGTGTGCACGGGCAACATCTGCCGCTCGCCCATGGCCGAATTCATGCTCAAGAACGCCCTGGAGGACGCGGGAATCGGCGACGTCGAGGTGTTCTCCCGCGCCGTGACCGACGGGGAGATCGGCAACCCCATTGACCAGCGCGCCGAAGCGACGCTGCGTTCCCACGGCCTGAGCGGTGAGGGACATGTGGCCAGCCAGCTCACGGCCGAGGAACTGGGGTCGGTGGACCTGATCCTGGCGCTGGACACCGACCACTTTGAGGCGCTGGTCCCGGATTTGTCGAACATCGCCCAGGAGCGGCGTCCGCAGCTGCGGATGCTGCGTTCCTTTGACCCGCAGTCCGCCGCACAGCCCCACGACGCGCAGGGCATCTATGACCCTGGTACGGGGACGCCGCGGACTTTCGTGAAACCTGGAAGATGATTGCCGCCAGCCTGCCGGCGCTGGTCGACTACGTTCGGAGCAACACCGCCTCCCGTGGAAACCGTTAAACACTGATTATCGCCCTGGACGGGCGCTCCGGGGCGGGCAAGAGCTCACTGGCTGCGGCCCTGGCCGCAGCCTGGGGACCCGAACGGGTTTCCATCCTGCACCTGGAGGACCTGTACTACGGCTGGGATTCGCTGCAGGAAACCTGCACGCGCTATGCCGTGCTGCTGCGCCGGATCCGCGCGGGCCAGCCGGTGAGCTGCCGCGCTGGGACTGGCAGGCCAACGCCCCGGCGGCCGAACACATCCACTTCACCCCCAGCGAGATTGTGCTCGTCGAAGGGTGGGAGCCTGTGCGCCGAAGCGGTACCGGAGATTGACC
>NZ_BAXF01000270.1:0-2946 GCF_001310435.1 Arthrobacter sp. JCM 19049
CGGCTCCGCCGGGTGCTGCATTCGGGACACTGGCTCATTGCCGCCGGCGGGGGCCGGTCCGTGGGGCTGGGCTCGGCAACCGTGGTGCACTTCGCCCAGGTCGGCGACGCGGAGATCGAGGCGTATGTGGCCAGCGGCGAACCGTTGCCGTGCGCCGGTGCGTTCACCATCGACGGGCTGGCCTCCGCGTTCATCGAATCCATCGAGGGCAACTATCAAAGCGTGGTTGGCCTTGATGTGAGCATGCTGCGCCGGCTGCTGGCCGAGCATGGCGTGGCGATCACCGAACTCTGGGCCTAGCCGGCCGCTGAGAACCCTCAAGCATGAAATGCCCCGAACGGCGTGATCCGTTCGGGGCATTGTGTGTTGGGCCTATTCCGGCTGCTCGGGCCGTTCCACCCCCAGGTAGGTTTCCTCTGGCACCGGGGCGGCCACCTGTTCTCGCACGGCTTCCAGCAGGCGCGGGTCGTTGAGCAGCCGGAAATGCCCCATGGTCTCCAACTTGATGTTCTGGGCCCCTGAAGCTGGCTGCCGCCGGGAATGTGCGGATCAAAGGAGCTGTAGATGGAGGTGATCCGCGAATTCACCGCCAGGTTCGCTGCCAGCTGCAGCAGTCCGGCGTTGCGCGGCGAAAAGGCGCGCAGGGAACGGATCGGTGCGAAGCGGGCGTACACCGAGCCGGAGAACGGGGTGCTGATCGCCACCATCTTCGCAATCCGCTCGGGGTGCGGGGAGGCGCTCATGGCATGCTTGCCGATCAGCCCGCCCTTGCTGTGCGCCACGATGACCACCCCATTCAGGTCATGTTCGGCCAGGTAGTCCGAAACCAGGCGGGACATTTGCGGCACGGTGCCCCGGTTGTACCCGATCCCGCTGACCGCATGCACCGGATGGCCGGCCTGGTGCAGGTGCCGGGCGACCGGGAGCAGGAATTGCCAGGTCTCCCAGATGCCCGGAATCAGCAGCACGGGCGCGGCCTGGGCATCGGAGTAACTGAGCAGCTCCTGCTCGGCCACCGGGCGCAGGAAAGCGCGGGCCTGCCAGTAACCGGCGTACAGGTAGTCCAGCAGCCAACCCTGGCCCCGGCGCAGTTGCCCCACGCCCCGCTCACGGATCCGATGCAGGCAGGCAGGGAGCTGGAGCGGTACGTGCCGGGTCAGTGCGCCGTGCAGCCGGTCCAGTAATCGAGCCATTCCTTCACGATACTAAAGAACGTTTCAGCCGCACCCCGCGGGTGCCGGTCTGCTGGGAATCACCGATTCGGTGTTGCCTGCGGAAGGAAGGGTGCCTATGCTCAGGGAACTTTCGACGGTGTCGGTCTTTGGCACGGCGTGAGACATGGGAGCAGAGAATGGTGTGCAACGAGACCAGGTTCGAGGTGTCGGCCCCACCGGGCCCGGCAGCGCGGACGGGCAGGGCCCTAGCCAGGGCCCAGGGCCTGTACTTGCTGGTGACCGGGGTGTGGCCGCTGCTACACTACCGGAGTTTTGAAGCGGTGCTGGGCCCCAAGGTCGATGACTGGTTGGTCAGGTGCGTCAGCGGGCTCGCGGTTACGCTGGCCTACCAGCAGCTGCGCACGCGCGCCACGAGCCAAGGCTTGACCACGGCGCGCAGGATTGGCATTGGCGCTGCCCTGTCCTTCGGCGGCGTTGATCTTCGCTACGGCGGCAGCGGGCGCATCAGCCGGATCTACCTGCTTGACGCCGCCGTGCAGGCCTGCTGGCTGGCGGCCTGGATAAAAACCGCTTCCCCACCTCGGGCCCACCAAGCCGAGAGGTAGCTGGGGTACCCCGGCTACTTGCCGGTCGCAGGCTTGGTGCCCAGCAGCAGATTCAGGCCCCAGCCAAGGACGGTAATGAAGATGATCGCCCCGAGCATGGACAGCAGTTCGGCCGGGGTGCTCAAAATCCCCAGGCTGATGATCAATGTGGTGGCCCCGGCTGGCGGGTGTGGCTTGTTCGTCCAGGTCAGCACCAGCGTGTCAGTGCGACCGATAGCGCCCCGGCAGCCACATGGGTGAGGCTCAGTCCCCCGACCGGGGTAGCGGCCTGATGTTGCAGGCCGAAGCCGTAGAGGCAGGCCGCCCCGGCGGCCAGGCCCACCAGGTGCCCGATCAGCGCGTTGGCGGGGCGCGCGGATTTCAGTTGCGGGGATTCGAAGAACAGCATCACCGTGGGGCCCAGGCTGGGAAAGAGCCAGGGTGATTTCAGGGCCAGGCCGATCCCGCCGCTGGCGGCCAGCACCAGCAGGCAGAGGATGGCCGCGTAGAGGCTGCTGCCCAGCCGGCCTTTGGACTCGGCCAGTCGGGCGTGCATCGCTTGCTTGGGCATGGGTCCCCTTCTCTCGGCCGCGCGGCGTTACTCGGCGACCAGCAGCGCCTGCGGGGCGGCCTGCTTCATCCGGGTGCTCAGCCACTTCAGCTGTTTTTCGGTTTCTTCCTCGCAGGCGCGTACCACGTCGAGCAGTTCCTCATCGCGCAGCCCCTGACCGGCCTGCTTCACCATGGCCCAGGTGATGTCCACCAGGGAGGCCAGCAGGTAGAGGTCCTGCAGATCGCGCAGCAGCCCCAGCGGCCCCTTGCGGGTTTCGCTCAGCCCGTCGGCGTGCAGGCGTTCGGGTTCGTCGTCGACGTCGCCCTGCCCGTAGCGCCGCATGATCGGCTGCAGGGCGCGCTGGTGCTCATCGCATTGCTTGGCCAGGGTCTGGCAGATGAAGTGCACATCCGGTTCGTGGCCGTGCCCTTCGGCGACCTGGCGGAAGGACTCGGCCAGGGTGCTTTCGGATTTTTCCAGCAGGCTCAGGTAGGTGGACAGGTTCATGGCTGCTCCTTGCTCGCAGGGTCATCCGACGGTGCTGCCGGAGGGAATTCTTCACTGGCCAGCGCGGCCGGCCCACCGGTGGTGGGCACCACCCGGCGGGAGCGCGCGGCGTGGTGGGGGTGGGTGG